>DATKIS010000595.1:0-7235 GCA_035543975.1 Pyrinomonadaceae bacterium | reverse complement strand
ATCCTACTTTGATCGCTGTGGTCTTTTGTCATTGCTGGAACAACGACGGCGCTTCCAGCTTGCTTTATGAACCGCCGTATACGGAACCGTACGTACGGTGGTGTGGGAGGACGGCGGAGGTGACTCCGCCTCCTACCCGATACCGCAAGAGTGATTGACGCAGATGGGGGCTTGTGATAACAATCGTTGCCAACCCCCGCTAACTAGTTCCCCTTCTAAAGCAGGAGGATTGGCTTCATGGGAGACAATGGTGATGGTGGCGGCAGCGCAGGCGTTGTCGCTGTTTTGGTGATCTTCGTGATCATCGTATTAGTAGTGCTCTTTGCATTTAGGGGACGATTGTTTGGTGGAGGTGGCACGCAGAAGATCGATGTTAACGTGCAGACTCCCTCCAAATGAAATTCTAACTTCGCAACCTAACAGTCTGAAGAAGAAGAGGAGCGTCAATAGAGCGCTCCTCTCTTCTTTGGTAAATGGTTAATAGTAACTAGTCGACACGCGACCTACCGTCGTAGTCGACTTGATAGCGTAGGGCTGCTCGGATTGCGCCTTCGTTTTCGTTTTTGCCATTTACCATTTACCATTCACTCTTTACCGCTTATGACAGCTCCTAACATTGAAACCATCGTTTCCCTGGCCAAGCGCCGAGGGTTTGTATTCCCGTCGTCTGATATCTACGGCGGGTTAGGCAGCGCCTGGGATTATGGCCCGCTGGGCGTCGAACTTTGCAACAACGTGAAGCAAGCGTGGTGGCGCTGGATGGTTTATGAGCGAGACGACATTGAAGGGCTCGACTCGTCAATTATTCTCAACCGCCTGGTGTGGAAGTACTCTGGTCACGAGGACACTTTCAGTGACCCCCTGGTTGATTGTCGCGAGTGTAAAACTCGTTTGCGGGCCGACAAGTTGGAAGATGGAAAATGTCCAAACTGCGGCTCAAAAGAGCTAACCGAGCCACGGCCATTCAACCTGATGTTTCGCACTCACGTTGGGGCGACTGCCGAGGACGACCCCACGGCACTCGTCTATCTGCGTCCTGAAACGGCGCAGGGCATATTCATCAATTTTGTGAATGTGCTGACAACCAGTCGCCGCAAGCTGCCTTTTGGGGTGGCGCAGATTGGCAAATCGTTTCGTAACGAAGTTACCCCTGGCAACTTTATCTTTCGCACGCGTGAGTTTGAACAAATGGAGATGGAGTATTTCGTTCGCCCCGGCGAAGATGAAACCTCTCACCAGGAGTGGATTGATAGTTGCCAGAATTGGTTTACCCGGTTGGGAATCTCCGCAGAGAACCTTCGGCTCTACGAGCAACCAAAGGAAGAGCTGGCGCACTATGCCAAGCGAACGGTCGATGTTCAATACCGGTTTTTCCCTGAGCGCGACGAAGACGAACGTCAGTGGGATGAGTTGATGGGAATTGCCAATCGGACTGATTTTGATCTCCGCACCCATTCCAAGAAACCGGAAGACGCGGAAGGGAAGCGGCTCAATCCTGATTCGACAGACGATCTTTCTTACTTCGATGAAGCCACTAAGGAAAGGTTCTATCCCTACGTGATTGAACCGGCAGCTGGGGTTAATCGCACGGTGCTGGCCGTTTTGATGGATGCTTACACCGAGAAGATAAATGACAAGGGCGAGAAGCGGGTTATTTTGAAGTTGCACCCTGATCTCGCGCCGATCAAGGTCGCGGTGTTGCCGCTGGCCAAAAACCAGCCTGAGATAGTTTCGCTGGCGAAGTCTATCAAGCATTCACTTCAGCCGAGCATGCGCGCGGTTTACGACGATACCGGCGGCATTGGAAAGCTCTACGCTCGTCAGGATGAGATTGGTACTCCCTTCTGTGTGACGGTTGACCACCAGTCGCTAGAGGATGAGGCAGTCACCGTGCGTGACCGTGACACCTGGGGACAGGAACGTGTCCCCATAGCTGATCTCAAGGACTATTTGCTGAAGAGGTTGAAAGCTTAGATATAAGACCTGCCGGAGTGGCCGGGAGTCGACGTTATCAATCATGCCTATAGTCAAAAAAAGAAACGAGCAAACTGAAACTCGCTTGCTGCTTGAATCGGCTGATCCGGTGGAGTTGCCGCCAGCTGAAATTGACGATCGAGCCGTCCTGGTTCAGTTTGAGAAATTGAAGCCATATGTTCCTGAGTTACTTGCGGCCTTGCGCGCCGGCACCGTTGCCGAACCGGTTCCGGTGATGCTGGATGGATCAACCTTTGCCGTCCATGGTGAGACTCGCACTTTCTGGGTGAAACTTTGGCATGCGGCCGGCTCTGAGATGACCAGAATCGACCGCGCCCAAATCATTAGTTGTCTCCCACTAACCCAGGGGATGACTGTGGTAGTTGACGACTTTACAGACGAATATTTGGACGACTCCCAGGACCATGATGATGAAGAAGATGAAGGGCAGTAACGAAATTAGCGATGCTGGATAATCTTGGAAACTTACAACGAACTCACTCATGCGGCGCCCTGCGCACGGATGATGTCGGGAAGACCGTGACGCTAATGGGCTGGGTAGCCCGGCGCCGCGACTTTGGCGAACTTACCTTCATCGACCTGCGCGATCGCGACGGCATCACTCAGATCGTCTGTAACTCCAACGATGCCCCCGAGGCTCATGCTAAGGCGAAGGAAGTCCGCGGTGAATACGTCATTGCGGTAACCGGCGAAGTCACGCTGCGTGACGAAAGCCAGCGCAATCCGAAGCTCGAGACCGGTGAGGTTGAAGTACACGCCCGGCACTTCCTGATTCTCAACGATGCGCGTACCTTGCCGTTTCAGCTCGAAACCGCCAGTTCGGAAGCGCTCGCCAGCGAAGACCTGCGCCTGAAGTATCGCTATCTTGATTTGCGCCGGCCTCAACTTCAGTCGAACCTTCGTTTGCGCCACCGCGTCCTCCGAGAAATACGGAGTTACATGGACGAGCAAGGCTTTACTGAACTCGAAACTCCAATCCTGATCAAATCAACCCCTGAGGGGGCCCGCGACTACATTGTGCCTTCGCGTGTCCAACCCGGAAAATTCTTTGCCCTGCCGCAGTCGCCACAGTTGTTCAAGCAGTTATGCATGATCGCGGGTCTCGATAAGTATTTTCAGATCGCCCGTTGTTTTCGAGACGAAGATCTGCGCGCAGACCGCCAGCCTGAATTCACCCAGCTTGACGTGGAGATGAGCTTTGCCACTCTGGATCAGATCTATTCGGTGACTGAAGGATTGTTCGCTCGGGTATTCAAGCTAATAGGGGTGGATTTACCGCTGCCGTTTCCGCGCTATAGCTACGCCGAAGCGATGCGCCGGTGGGGTTCCGACAAGCCGGACCTGCGGATCGCCGGCATGGAGTTGCAGGATCTCGCGCCAACGCTTGAGGGAACTGACTTTGCGCCGTATGCCTCAGCGCTGGCCGCCGGCGGAGAAGTAAAAGGAATAGTGATTAGCGGGGGTGGCGGCTCGTCCCGAAAAACGCTGGATGAACTTCAGGAGTTTGCCAAGCGCTATGGAGCTACCGGTCTGGCCTGGATCAAACTTGGAGACGAAGTCACCTCGTCCCTATTGAAAGCCCTCGGCGATGAAACCGTTCGCCGCCTGGCTTCACATGCCGGCGCACAAAAAGGCGATGCTGTCCTGATCGTTGCGGGTAAACCGAAAGTGGTAGCTGCCAGTCTTGGTGCCTTGCGAAATGAAGTGGCGCGACGGGAGAAGTTGGTACTTCCGAATATCTACGCTCCGTTGTGGGTTACCGAGTTTCCGATGTTCGAGTATCACGAAGATGACGATCGCTACTACGCGATGCATCACCCTTTCACTTCGCCGGTGGACGAAGACTTGAGCTTGTTGGAGCGCGCCGTTGACGGTGGTGAGACGAAGTTGCTTGGACAAATTCGCACGAAGGCCTACGACCCCGTCATCAATGGCGTCGAGTTAGCTAGTGGTTCAATTCGTATACATCGTCGCGACGTGCAGCGGCTGGTATTCAAGGCCCTCGGTATGACCACGGAAGAGGCGCGTTCTCGTTTTGGGTTCTTCCTCGATGCTCTGGAGTATGGGACGCCGCCACATGGGGGAATCGCCCCCGGCATCGACCGTCTCATGATGGTGCTCATACCCACGGAAAATATCCGCGACGTCATGGCCTTTCCCAAAACAGCGTCAGCGACTGATCTGATGATCGATGCGCCTGGCGAAGTAGATCCCAAGCAATTGGAGGAGTTGCATCTGAACATCCTCAACAGGGAATAGCGGCAGATCGGTAGACCAGAAATGTCCAATAACTGCCGCTGTGGTTGTGTGAGTTTCAGGCAGGTTACCGACAACTGTTGAGCATGCTTTAAGGACAACGGCCGGTCCTCTAAACGACACGAATTGGAAGAGCTTCAGTGTTAGTTCGTGTGTTTTGGTGGATCGTTTCCTGGTTTTTCAGCAATCTCACGAATTGGGCCTGATAAATGATCACGCTCCTAAGTTCACACCGTGACCAACTCCTGGGTCACGCCTGTGAAACCGAACCCGCTGAATGTTGCGGTCTGATTGGTGGTGGTAAGGACCAACTCGCGCGCAGCATTTATCCGCTTCGCAACATCGCTGCCAATTCCCAAGTGACCTACGAAGCGGCGCCCGAGGACCTGTTCGCGGCCCAGCGCCAGATGCGCGAGCGCGGTGAACAACTTCTCGTCATCTATCATTCCCATCCACGGTCATCCAGTCCTTCGCCTTCCGAAACCGACGTAAGGCTGGCGTTTTATCCTCAAGCCATCTACTTCATTATTGGTTTAGCAGGTCCAGAGCCCGTAATGCGTGCCTTTCGTATTTCTGAACAGGAGGAGCGTTGGGAAGAGGTTGAGTATGCGATAGCAGACGGGTAAGATTGAACCCATTCAAGCAGCGACATCGTAGGACCTGTCAATGGAGCCCAAGAAGAGCAAATACGACACTAACCCGCTCGATCCTGACTTCGTGAAGAAGACCGAAGAGTTTGGTGATGGGGATAATGGCGAACCGGTGACTCAGGACGTGAGAGGCGGGGCAACGCGCGAAATCGGTTCTTCCCCAAACGAAAAGGCGCGGGGCAGTGTCTACTCCGAAGCTCCCACCCGGCGCATTGACAATCTACCACTCGATTCGCCATACCAGTCGGTGTTTGCGCCACCCAGCTCCTCGCCGCCCGCACCTTATCAACCATCACCTGCACCATATCGGCCGGTAACACAACAGCCTACGTCCCGGTCGGTGCTCGGCCTGGGTTTGCCGGAGAAGTGGGCAATAATGCTGCCTTACGCTCCCTTCCATATCGGAATAGTCCCCGCCCTGATTGAGTTATTCCTGGTTCCCAAGTCGGAACACCGCGTGAGGTTTCACGCGTCGCAAGGACTCGCTCTACACCTAGCGGTTCTGGCAGTGCAGACGCTTTTTGGGTTGGTAGGGGCAATCACCGACAGTTCCATCGGTGGCGCACTCTTTGGAGTGGCGGCCTTTGTTTTCTTGATTATTTCGATGGTCCGAGTTTGGAAAGGCGAACCACATTACATCGCCCCTCTTAACGAACCCGCGAAATGGCTCGATGAACATATCAAGCCAAGGAACAAATCCTAGGGAATCGTCATATCTGGCATCCACCTTGCAGCAGAGGGGTTGTGGAGGATAGCCAGAGAGAACGTGAAAAATCTTCGCACTGAAATCGTGCTACGAGACGCATCGAATGTTGCGTTTTGGTTCAGCTTGAGTTTCCGATTGGAGCTTTCTGGGGACCCCGGGTCCGGGAAAAAGCGTCCACGCTTAAGCCAAGATACCCGAGCCAGCGTAAACGCTCTCTTCCCTGACCGAAGCTATCCAGATGAAAATACCCACTTCGGAGGAGCCCCGGGCAAGTGATTAAAGGTCCAGACCCGATCCACTTATTACTTGGAGTATGTTTTAGCTTGAACGGAGAAAAAGAGATGATTAGAGAGACTAGCGCCGCATCCAGAAAATTGATTGCGTCGATAACATTATTCGCACTGTTCATGATGCCGATCGCGGCGGCTGCCCAGACGCAGATCAAACTGCACAGCAACAAATACAAGGTCAGTGATGACGTAAAGCTGGGACGCCAGGCAGCTGCGGAAGTAGAAAAGCAGATGCCGATTTTGAATGATCGCGAAGCGACCGACTATGTTGCGCGGGTCGGCGAGCGTCTCGCCAGTTCAATTCCACAACAATTTCAGCAGCGTGAGTTCGACTACTATTTCAAGATTGTAAATGCTCGAGACATCAATGCCTTTGCACTGCCGGGTGGTCCCATGTATGTCAATCGCGGCATGATCGAGGCTGCGCGCAACGAAGGTGAAATGGCGGGTGTCATGGCCCACGAACTGAGCCACGTCGCACTTCGTCATGGCACGGCGCAGGCATCAAAGGCCCAGAAGTATGGTACAGCCGCCGGAATCCTGGGTGTGTTAGGGGCGGTGATCGGTGGACCGGCTGGAGCAGCAGCCCAAATTGCGGGTCAGGGTGTAGGTGTTTATTTCCTTAAGTACAGTCGCGAATATGAAACTGAAGCGGACATTCTGGGTGCGCAGATACTGGCCCGAGCGGGTTACGACCCTCTGGATCTCGCCAACATGTTCAGGACTATCGAACAGCAGGGTGGCGGTAGCAGCGGCGGATTCTTTAGCAGTCATCCGAGTCCGGCAAATCGCTACGCGCGAATTCAACAGGAAGCCCGAATGTTGCGCATCGAAAATCCAATTCGCAACACACAGGACTTCTCGCGAGTTCAGGCGCGTTTACGAAGTATGGGCCGGGCTCCCTCGATGGAGGAGATAGCACGAACTGGCCAGCGTTATCCAACCGGAGAAACCACTGGCAACTACCCGAATGAGGCGCCGCGGGGCCGAGTTGATTATCCATCTAGCCGTTACCAGACTGTGTCCATGATGGGAGGCGCCGTTAGAGTTAGTGTCCCAAACAATTGGCGCGAGCTGCCAGACAGCAATTCTATCTGGTTTGCTCCCGAGGGTGCGTATGGTCAATATCGCAATCAGGTCGTCTACACACACGGGGTTAACTTCGGCATCGCCCAAACTCAAAGTCGTAGCCTGCAGCAGGGGACCCAGGAGTTTTTGAATGGCCTAAGCCAGAGTAATGGCAGCCTGCGGCAACGCGGTGGGTCGCAAAGGACTACCGTGGGTGGGCGGGCAGGACTTACGGCAGCTTTCACGAATGTAAATGAGGCAACTGGCCAG
>DATKIS010000594.1:0-3857 GCA_035543975.1 Pyrinomonadaceae bacterium | reverse complement strand
CTTCGACCAGGACGGCCGGTTCTGGACTTTCAGTTGAAGCGGGTATCAACGCGGTAATCTCTTCCACGATATGGCGGGTAGCGTTAGGAATCGCTAAGCCAATCGTAGCCGCACGCATGGCCGAATAATGCGCGGTATCCTCGACCATCCGCCGGATGACCGGAACAATATCGGTAGCGCGTTGCAAGAGCACGCCCGCGCCACGTTTCACGATCAAGCTGGCAGCTCCTGCTTCCTGCGGCATGGGGGCCGTGATTCCGTCAGCAATAATCGGGAGCCGGCAGGCGAAGGCCTCAAACGTCGTGAGTCCGCCAAGCTTCGAGATCATCACATTCGCTGCGCCCATTAACTGCTCGACATGCTCGGAATAGCCAATTACTTTGACGGGGAAAGATGCACTCCTGGCCAACGATTCTGCGTCAGCTCTTAATTCCTCATTTCGGCCAGCCAGAAAGATGGCCTGCACTTCGAGGTTGCCACGGACCAGCTCGCGGAAAATCTCGGGGATGTTGCCGCCGCCTTCCCAGCCCGCGTTCACAAAGACGGTGAACTTCTCGGGATCCAAACCGAGTGCTCGGCGGGCTGCCTGGGCGGTCTGCTCGCCCGGGTAAGCAAACTTAGGATGAACCGGCATCCCGGAAACCTTGATCCGCTCCGGCGCGATCCCATAGTCAATCAACTGCCGGCGAGCTTCATCACTGGCGACGAGGTAAAGCGTCACATCATCGCAAGCCCATCCCTTCCAGAATCCGTAATATGGATCGGTCACGACCGACACGAGCGGAACCCGGTCGGAGAGCTTCAATTCCTTGAGCACCCGGGCAAAGATGTGTTGAGTTAAGGGATGAACACTGACCACCACATGCGGGCACCAGCGTTCAAAGAGCTCGGTTACGTAACCAATGCAGCGCTTATGAAAAAACTCTCGCGTCTCGGGACGAACCCGGTTGATTACCCAGTAGAGATACTTCATCCAATGTTGCCGGTTGCGCAACATCCAATTGTAAACAGTCACCAGCTTCGCCGTGATGGAGTGTGACTCTTCAACGGCCTTGACGACGCGCACCGCATACGATTGCCCGTCGAAAAACTTCTGCACTCCGGCAACGATGGCCGCCGCTGCCGAGCGATGACCACCGCCGGTGTCAGATGAAATGATCAGGATTTTGGGAATGCGCTGCATGTCGTTTGCGATTTGAAATCCCCGATTCTGACGGTCTTGTGCGCTCAGTCAGACTCTTTCAGCCATTTGAGATCCAAATCTCAGATCTCAGAGTTTCAGCGATTTGAGATCTCAAATTTCAGATCTCAGATTCTTCGAGTTACGCCCTGACCGCCACACCGTCCGCCTCTGGATGCAACCGGTCCATTTCCTTGCGCGCCTTCTTCATTTCCCTCTCCAGCTTCTTAATCTGGATGAGATGACCAGGGTTAAACGGCAACGACGGATAGTAGCTATTCGACTCGTGCGTGCAGAAACAGCCGTCCAACGCTTTCTTTCTTCGTTCCTTCATCGCCGGGGAAAGCCACAGCTTCTGGAAGTTCCAATCGAAGTCTCGCAGATTTCCGATGGGAGCGAGATTTTCGCAGGAAGAGACCGTGCCTTCATCGTAGATCACCCCGCCGGCAGTTCCCGCGTAACACTTCATCTGGGCGGTCTGTGTTTCCTGAGTTTTGGCAATCAGCCCGTGCATATAAATATCGATTGCCGCCTTAAAGAAACCCTGCTTGCCGCCATAGTTGTTCTTGATGGCCGCGTGACGCGAATCGTCATCAATCATGGTGGCCAGCTTCGCATAGCGCGAATGGTCGATGTCGAGCTCAACCGGATCTGCTGATGGCGGGCGGATGTAGTTGAAGTTGACCTTGTCTGGCCGCAGGTCATACTTCAAGAAGTCGTACCAGTCGAAAATTGTGTCCTGGTTCGAGTTCATGAAGCAGGTGCAGGTTTGCACGTCCAGTTTCGGGTATTCCTTCTTAATCGTCTGAAGCTGGCGGGCAGTGTCGATGGCAATATCCCAGGAGCCCGGCTTCTGTCGAATCTTCTCGTGCGGTGCTTTAAGTCCGTCGATGCCCAGGGCAACAGTCACATTCAGATCCGGACACTCTTCGAGGATTCGCGTGATGTCGGGAAAGATTCGCTTCTGAATCTGCCCATTCGACATGATGTAAATCGACTCGAGCCTGTTGTTCTGGTAAAAGGCGCGCGCTATTTCCGGGAGGTCCTTGCGAGTAAATGGCTCGCCGCCGGCCAAAATCAAAACGCCGAGATTCCCGCCTAACGTCTCGGAGATCTTCTCAATCTCATGGGTCTTCATCTGCAGTTTCTTGCGCGGACGGTCGTCGAGCTCTTCCGTGAAGAAGCAGTGCGTACAACGCATGTCACAAACAGAGGTGACCAGTATGTTGAGCAAAACCGGCGAGAAGGGCTGGCCAATAGCCAACTTTGCATACCGCTTTAGGAGTTCTTTCGTTGTAAAGTCCATTTCAACCTCAATAATTGCTGCCCATATATGACAAGTAACGCAAACAGTTAGTTGCGGCTACATACAAGCAACTAAACAGATAAGGCATTTGCCAGAGCGTGTCAACGCGTTAATCCGGAAGAACAAGACGTTCCGGCAAATCAGACGAAATAACACCAAACTCTATCGTAATGTTTGTGTAATTTCGTGGATCGGTTCCTAACTCCTCCGTTTAGAGTCGAGCGCAGCCCCCTGTCTCAAACGTTGGAATTAATCAATCCGACTGTTCAGACGCTATGAAACTGTGGTGCGTTCGCTGCGGCCCGGAATACCCAGCGCTCGCATCCGACGATACAGATGGCTGCGGTCGACGCCCATTAACTCCGCCGCTCGCGAGACATTTCCTTCAGCCTCGTCCAGCTTCCGCTGGATAAACTCGCGGTGGTAGGCGTCAGTCGCCTCTTTGAAGGATGGAAATCTGAACGAAGCAGCAGGCGCCTCTTCTTTGCCTCGGGCGGGCAAATCGCCGGCTATCACCTTGACGCCTGGGTTCATGATCACAACTCGTTCGATCGTATTCCGCAACTCCCGAACGTTTCCCGGCCATGAATAGTTCTGCAGCTCCTCGATCGCTTCGACGGCAAACTCTTTCGGTATCTTTCCGTAGGCCCGCGAAAAGTGCTGATTAAAGTGCGACACAAGCAACGGCACGTCTTCGAGACGATCTCTCAGCGGTGGCAGTTCGAACGGAATTACGTTGAGCCGGTAGAAGAGGTCCGGACGAAACTTTCCCTGCTCCATCTCCACGTCCAATCGCTTGTTGGTGGCGGCGATTATCCGTACGTCAACCGTGACTGAATTGACACTCCCGACTGGTTCAAACCTTTGCTCCTCCAGCACGCGCAAAACTTTCGCCTGCACGTTTGAGCTCATATCCCCAATCTCATCCAGGAAAAGCGTGGCCCCATCCGCTAACTCAAACTTGCCCTTCTTCGCGGCGGTAGCTCCCGTAAAAGAGCCCTTCACATGGCCAAAGAGTTCCGACTCGATCAACTCTTCTGGTATGGCTGCGGAATTTACCTCGACGAAAGGCGCCGCTGCGCGCCGCGACTTGGAATGGACTGCGTGGGCGACAAATTCCTTACCAGTCCCCGATTCACCATAGATGAGAACGCGTCCGTCGGACGGAGCAACCACGGAGATCTGTTTCCGGAGTGCTCGCATGGCCACTGACTCGCCAACCATCGTGTACTCCTGCGCCAGTTCCGCCGACATCTCAGCGTTAATTAGTTCGAGTCGCTGTTGGCGCAAAGCGTTGCGCACGGTGAGCAGTGTCTTTTCGATTGAGAGAGGTTTCTCGATGAAGTCGAAAGCCCCGAGTTTCGTGGCACG
>DATKIS010000593.1:0-2340 GCA_035543975.1 Pyrinomonadaceae bacterium | reverse complement strand
GATGGCAAATGAGGGATGACAAAGTTCTGAGCGACGAGTGTCAGCGATGGCAAATGGGAAATGTCAGCGATGGCAAATGAGAAAGGAAAAATGAGAAATGGAAAATCTCTGCTTCTCATGTTGGAGTGTTCCTGTTCTGGGTGTCTCGGCGCTCTTGGCGTCTTGACGGTTGGTTTTGTAGTTCACAATGACTGATTCTTCTGCAACAACGATTGTCTTCGACGATGTCTCCAAGTTTTACGGGGAGATACTCGGAGTCAACCGGGTCAATCTTCAGATTGCGCCGGGCATCACCAGTTTGGTTGGTCCAAACGGGGCGGGGAAGTCCACCCTAATGAACCTGATGACCGGGCTGCTTCGTCCCAGCCGTGGCCACATCAGGATCCTCGACATACCCACCAATCAACCGGAACAGTTATTTCGTAAGCTCGGTTATTGCACCCAGTTCGATTCCTTCCCGCGAGGCCTAACCGGGCGCGAGTTCATCAAATCATTTTTGCTGGTGCACGGTTACGACCGCAAGAAAGCTGAAGAGCTCGCCGTTACTGCTCTCGAAAGGGTCAGTCTGCTGGAAGCGGGGGATCGAAAAGTTGCGGCCTACAGCAAAGGTATGCGACAGCGCATCCGGCTGGCGCAGGCAATTGCGCATCAACCCGACGTCTTAATTCTTGATGAACCATTAAACGGACTCGACCCGATGGTCCGCGCGGAAACGATTGCGCTCTTCCGCAAACTGGCCGCCGATGGATTGCACCTGATCATCTCCAGTCACATTCTGCATGAAGTGGATATGATGTCGGATCGGGTGATCCTGCTTAATAACGGTTACGTGGTGGCAGAGGGTGACGTGCATGGAGTTCGCGATGAGATGCAGGAACACCCGATGCAAATTCTGATTCGGTGTGACCAGCCCTCCAAGTTGGCCTCTCGCGTTTTTGACCGCGACCACGTTGTCGAGGCCAGGCTGCATGACGATCGCCTGGGACTCTTTGTGAAAACGCGCGACGCTGACCGTTTCTACCTACTGCTTAACGAGGTGGTAGCCGAGGGTGAGATTAATATTGAATCGATAGCGCCGGTGGACGACGATCTGAGTGCCGTTTACCAGTACCTGATTGGCTCGGAAGGAAGCAGTGCCTAACTTGGAGTGCGGCGGCTTGACGCCGCTTTAGTATCCGGCGGCTTGACGCCGGAATGCGATATAGAACTCCTGGTCGGGAAAGCGGCGTCAGCCCGCCCGATAGCAAAGCGGCGTCAGGCTGCCGCATAACAAAGCGGCGTCAGGCTGCCGCATAAGAAAGCGGCGTCAAGCCGCCGCATAACAAAGCGGCGTCAAGCCGCCGCACTCCAAACTTATGAGTAGTTCAACTGGAGACATCAAACCCGCGAAGATTGAGAAGCAGTCGCCACCGTGGTCGCTCTGGTGGCGTCAGATTAGGGCTATCTTCCGTCTCGAGGTTGAGAAGAATTTCCTCGGCAAACGATCGATATTGCTTTACCTGCTCGCCTTGATACCGATAGTTCCCCTTGCTTTGGTGGCGCCGTTTACTCCGCCCGGCCGGGAATGGCAAGACTTCACGCAGTACAACATGATCTTTGCGATCTACTACGGCGGGCTCATCCTCCGCACCATCGTGTTCTTCGGCTGTGCGTGGATCTTCATGAACCTTTTCCGCGGAGATATTATCGACCGCAGCTTACACTTCTACTTCCTCAGCCCGGTGCGCCGCGAAGTGTTGGTGGTGGGAAAACATCTCGCCGGACTCGTCACCTCAGTGATCCTGTTCGCCGGTACCACCCTGGTTTGCATGCTGCTGCTTTACCTTCCTCATTTCCCGTCCCAGAGTTCACGCTTTTTTCTTGAAGGCCCGGGCTTAGGGCAGTTGCTGACGTACGTCGGCATCACGGTGCTGGCGTGTATCGGCTACGGAGCTTTCTTCCTGGTCGTCGGACTCTTCTTTCGTAACCCGATTATTCCAGCAATTGTTCTTTACGGTTGGGAATGGCTCAACTTCCTGCTGCCGCCTTTTCTGAAAAAGGTGAGCGTCATCCACTACCTGCATTCGTTGACGCCGGTGCCGGTTTGGGAAGGCCCCTTCGCGGTGGTGGCCGAACCGACCCCGGCGTGGATCGCCATACCAAGTCTCATAGTGGTCACGGTCATCGTTCTGTTTGTAGCCGGCCGCCGCATTCGCCGTCTGGAGATCAACTACGGCAGCGACTGATTTAGGATCTCTACTGTTCGCATTGTGAGCGAGGAGCAAACCTGATGCCTCACAACTGTCGACGCTTACGCGTCGTGCGAATTCTTGAATTGCTCCCGGCAGGATAGCTCTGGAT
>DATKIS010000592.1:0-3044 GCA_035543975.1 Pyrinomonadaceae bacterium | reverse complement strand
GACTGGCTGGTTCATACTGGTAGGCGGCGCGGCGACCGCGACGTTTGAGAGTGATGTCATGGAGATTGGCATGCTCATGAACCCTCTGGCTAAAGGTTCGTAGGCTGGGAAAAACCAGCCCCTTCTTATCACAAGAGTTCTTCATGAGGGCCCAAACTTCGTAGAGTCGCATCTGCTTCAGGGTATCGAAATGCTTTTCAATGAACTCGTCCATTTCATTCAAAGTCGCGGCCGGCAGCCGTGACTCACGATTACCCGCTTGTCTGGTGTGGGGTAGGAGTCCGACATACCCGCAGCCATATTCGCCTTCGGCTTGACGATACAGAACCTGCCAACGGCGTAAGGTGCGATCCGTAACCTTGTTATCCGCCGGCAGCTCTTCTCCTCGCAAGCTTCGCGTAACGAGGGTGCAACGACGATTGGCCTTTGCCACGTCTTCCTTGCTTGCGGCGGCCAAAATCGCTGCCACTTTCTCGTTCATTCCCTGGTTTGTACCTGAGGAGATGGCAACAATTCGGCCTTGCTTAACCAGCATTTCAAAAGTAGTGATTGGCATCTCCGAGAATTTTTGATCATGGCCGAGTAGTCCGACGTTAGTTTCGCCGACGTTTAGAATCGTCACGATCCGGCCATTCCACTCCGCGGTGTTTCCGATCGCCAGCTCTAAAAACGGAGCGCGTGTTGGGCCTGTCGATGGAGATATTTCCAGTATTTGATGATAAGCCGACGCAGTTTGTGGATCGACAAATACCAGGACGCGCTCCGGTTCAACCAAAGGCGCTCGGTCGAAATCTATAAACACTTCTCGCGCAGCAATCAGCTGATAGAGATCGTCGCGGCTGGCAACCGACTCGGTTGTCTCGAACAATTCCTCGAGCGTCATCCCTGGTTTCGCTTTAATAGCAGTAATGATTGCCTGCCTGGCGTTGTCGGTAATGTTGGATACGCGCGGTGAAAAGTAATCCTTCAGGAAGATGAGATTTCGGAGCTTGTTCGAACTGATCTCCCGCGAGCTTCGTAGCCGGTAATAGAGACCGCGCTGGCTGGCCCATGACTCACCAGGAGGACACCGCCACGTGCCATCAGCGTCCCGCTGGTAGCGGTGAGGGTACTTCTCGGCAAGCTGCTCCAACTGCTCCTCGGTTTTCCATTCCTCAAATCCCACCTCGTTAGACCGCAACACCAGGAAGTCTGGGGTGTGAAATACTACCTGTCGTCGGCCGGTGAGACTGTCAAATTCAAGTCGGATGGTTTGGGGCTGGTCCCAGAACTCAAGAGTGTCGTCTGACTCGTCATACTCGTAGGCACCGGCCAGCTCAACGCCACTCTCACATTGGCGGGTTGAACCCATCTTACTGCTGGCGTACATCGCCGTTATGCTGCGTGGATTGTTTTGTACGCGTCGGGCAGGATCACTGGTTCTGATGGATGCGACTACCGAGCGCCCTTCGTCCGGCAAACCGAGGCGCAACTGATATTCGTCAAAATCTTGTTCGGTTAACATCAGAAAACCTTTCTGCCTTTTCAGCCTTAGCCGGCGAGGGGGTATTCAAAAGGCACCTGCCTTCTGCTACGAAAACATTCCACCAAACGACATAAGACCTGAGTGATATCACCCGATGGGTACCAACTTACTGCACGCCGCTGCTTCAGCCGGCGAACGATAGCTGTTGAAATTGTCAGAAGTTCCGGGCTATAGGGCTGGAGGTCTAGTTGTACCAAGCCCGGGTGGTACCGCATGATGAAATCCACGAACCAAGTCGGCCAGGCATGCGCGGCAATGCTCGTTTGTTTGGCAACGTCCCACAGTTGCAGTGTCGGCGGACCTAGCGGATAACCTTCCAGCGAAAAACTGACAAACGCCTCCCGACCTCCATTGGAAGAAACCTCTCCGATCATAAAAATGGCGTGCGGCCACGCAATGCTAACCAGTCGCCAAGCACCTAGCTCAATGCCGGCGCGAAAGTTCTCCCGCTCGAGGTGCCTGAGCATCAGTCTTTCACCTACTGATGCAAGCCGGTGTCCGACAGACTCCTGAGACGCTCTAATTGTGCAGACGTTACCACTCAGATCCATGAGTTGTTACTCAGATCAGTTTCAACAGGAATGATTCAAAAGGTTCTACTTATTAAAACAATTTGAAGGACTGAAATGGGCGCGGTGAGGCTGAATTTTTTTGAATGTGGATTCTTGTCTTTGCCCAGCCACGAGGAAACGAAGGTGGACCCAACCTTCGCTGTTGGTGGCTAAGCTGCGTCACGGAACTGCATTTTTGTGGTTCTGAGCACCTTCTTAACTTTTGTTTCAGACTGGCCCGTGACATTCCCTATTTCCTTAATCGACGCATCGCACGAATGTCGAAGAGCGAAAGCGAGTCGCTCGCTCGGACTCATTTGACCGAGTACTTCATTAACGTAAACCAAATCGTCGAGCGCGATGTCACTTGCGGGAAGCCCCGCAAAAAATGCCCTGGTTCCCAGATCTGAATCTAGTGACGTGATGAGTCTCATATCGCGCCTGTGTTTTTTCATCGCATTCTTGACGAGTTGAAACACAGTGGGCCAGAAACAAACTTGCGCCCATGCACTCTTCGCACTTTGCCAATCCAGGATTATGATCCAGAACTCTGAGCAGAAATCAGCAGCAAACTCTTTCGCCGCAGTAATGCCGATTTGGCGGCAGCAAAAACTGACTACCCGTCCATACAGCTGGTGATGAAGAAGTTTGGTTAGTTCGTCCGCGATGCCAGTTCTTCGGCCTTTTGAGCAATGCAGCTGAATGAGAAAGAGCATGACCTCGAGTTTCAGTGCTCCTAAGAATAGCGTTTCGCGATTAGCCCAACTGGCCAACTCAGCGTCGCTTAAATCTTCCGCGAGTTGGATCTGAGCCTCGGTAAGCGAGCCATGAGAGTAGCGTCGGCCATCACGGGTCTTGTGTTTGACGATGTCGGGATGCGCGCAGTCAAGTAGATTCATAACACTCTCCTTTGGGGTTGTAAGCAGGGGCGTCGGTGTGTAGAATGCGCGGCGGGCTCACACAACGAC
>DATKIS010000591.1:0-11944 GCA_035543975.1 Pyrinomonadaceae bacterium | reverse complement strand
CCATCTTAATCCCTCACTTTCGCATCGAAATCAGTGAACATATTTTGGGAGTTTTGGGAGAGTTTTGGAGAAAAAGCACCATGTTTTACAGGAAATTAACTGCATTTGCCGGGGCCGCGCTGCTGGCTTTGGCAGCCGTAGCGATGAGCTTCGCAGCAGACAACACAGACCAACGAAACACCAGCCCGCTTAACCTGGCCATCTTGATTCAGGATGACCTCGATTCGCAGGTAAGCAACGAACTCGGCGTTACTCGCGACTTCATCCGCTCGCTCCCCAGCGGCTCGCGTGTGATGGTGGGCTACTTAACCACCGGAAGGTTACAGGTCCGGCAACCGTTTACCACCGATCTTGAGAGAGCAGCTCGCTCATTGCGCAGGCCGGTTTCAAGCGACGCAGCTTCGCCCTACAACCCTTACGTTGAAGTTATCGAAGCCATAAAGAGCTTCAACGGACTGAAGGGCAAGAACGCTGTGTTGCTCATCTCTGACGGACTCGACACGTCGAGAGGGTTCGATATCAGCAGTTCCGGTAATACGATCGATCTACTGCGGGCGATCGAGCACGCGAACAAGTACAACGTTGCGGTGTTCACGTTTTATGCGCCGTCAGTGGGTTTGACCAGCCGCAGCCGCCTCGCTGCCAGCTATGGTCAGAATTCACTGAATCGCCTGGCTAAGGATACGGGTGGGAAGGCCTACTTTCAGGGGAGCTCAGGTTTCGTGACTTTCAATTCGTACTTCAAGCGCTTGAGACAGACGATGAACGAACGAGAGCTGTTCTCATCGTAAGAGACAAACTGCGCAGGACAAAAGCGAGACGCCGCCGTGGAGTTCAATCCGGGCGGCGTCCTTGTTGTAAAGCAAACTGTTAGTTTGCTGTCCCGAAAGTTTGATTAATAACGCCATAGGTCGGAAGGACCGGCATCAAATAGCCACGTCCGTGAGGGCGTGGATTAGGAATCTATCCGATGACGAGCGCCGAAGGTGCGGAATAAGTTACTCCCAACCTCAACTCGTGCCGGCCCCTCCGGGCCTCGGACATTGCGGACCTTGATTCCCACGCCCTCGCGGGCGTGGCTATTGAATGCCGGTCCTTCGGACCTGCGGTCGATCCGATGGGCAGGGGGCTACACGACATTTCACTGAAGCTGGTAAGCAAACTGACAGTTTGCTTTCCATAAATTCTCTTGGTTTGAGACGAAGCACGGTGATAGAGTTAACGAGATTTTAGGTACATCCCCAGACCCTGATGATAAAATGGCCTCGAAGTTTGAGGCTGTAGTTAACTGATCTTGTGAGCCACCAGAAACTCACCAGAGGCTCACTTCTTTGTTGGTAATTCGGCAACGTGCGCGAATATTGTCTAATCGTCGAAGGGGCGTATCTTTCGGAGTCGGAAGCCGAACATGCCCTGCGGGATCCTTTCATCGAAGACTGGGTCGAACAAACCGGCCACTTCAAAATCCATAACATGAATGAGATTCTGATTACCCCCGGCGTTACGCTGGGTTCTTTGGGCGTGATTATGCTCGACGATCGTGTGTTTGAAATCGCCAGCGCCGATGCCAGCCATCCCCTTACTGAGTTGAAAGCCAAAGGCGTGGCCGAGGCTCTACGCCGTCAGGACATGTTTGACGAAGTTGAGGTAAAGCCGCGGGACGAGGCTTTGATCGATAGCGAGTCTCCTGCTCCCGATGTCTCGGAGGTATAAGCGGAGACCACCTTGAACGAAGGTCGTTCTTCGTGTTCTTTCCTGTGATTTCGTGGATTGTATGATCCGGACCTTAGGAACGATCACGAAATTACACGAACCTTCATGCTGAGTTGCTATGCTTTCAGCGAGCTGAAACGTGGACTCCAACTTCCAACAAACCTTCCTCGACAGTCGCCTCTTAGTAAACGTTGGGGACCTCACCCACCAGGATGTTGACTCCATCGTTAACGCAGCAAACTCCTCGCTCATGGGTGGGGGTGGAGTCGACGGCGCAATTCATCGCGCCGGTGGGCCAAAAATTCTTCAGGCCTGTCGCGAGATCAGACGGACGTTGTATCCCGCCGGCTTACCAACCGGTGAGGCCGTCATAACCACCGGAGGAAATCTTCTCGCTCGACATGTGATTCACACCGTCGGACCAGTCTATGGCCAGAATGGTGGGCGCGACGCAGAATTGCTGGCCGCGTGTTACACGAATTCCCTGAGGCTGGCCGCCCGCCACTCCTTGACCTCCATAGCATTCCCGGCAATTTCTACTGGCGTCTTTGGCTACCCTCGGCATGAGGCGGCCGGCGTTGCCTCCGAGGCAATCCAGCAGTTTCTGCACTGGCATGGCGATTCGAAACCAGCGCTACGAGAAGTGCGGCTGATTTTCTTCGGGCTCGCCGACGTCGAGGAATTTCTGCGACATCACACATTCGACTAGAGCCGGGAGCCCAGACGATCGTAATTTGGGTTTCTCTGTGCCTCCTCCGTGTTCTCCGTGTCTCGGCGGTGGAAAACGGCTGAAAACCCCTCACCTCAGGGACACAAAGAACACCAAGGGGCACAGAGATTCGGAATTAGGACACTCCCCTCTACGCCCGAGGGTGAGCCCGGGAAGGGAAGTTGTGTTATAAGAACCGCTTTGTTTTTAAGTTCATCGTGACCGTCCGGCGGCAGACAGGATTGTCTCTCCAACACTCGCAATGATTGAAACTATTGAAAGCCTGAACACCACACCCTTGTCTGAAACTTCCGCAATACCAACCCCTTTACACGCGCTTGAGCGGATCTCCTGGAACTTCTGGTGGAGTTGGTCGCGCGGCGGGGCCAGTTGTTTTCGGGACATCGATCCTGCGCTTTGGGAAGAGTGTGGCCAGAACCCGCGCTTACTCCTTCAGAAGACTTCGAAATATCGTTTGGCTGAACTGGCCACCGACCCGGGCTATCTGGAGCGCGTGAACAAACTGGCGGCGGCTTTTGATAGTTACATGAGCGCGCCTGCACCTTTGTCTCATCCAGCTGGCGCCTCAACGATCTCGACCAAAAATCCCGTAGCTTATTTCTGCGCGGAATACGGAGTTCACACCTCGTTGCCGCTCTACTCCGGCGGACTGGGTGTGCTGGCCGGCGATCATTTGAAGTCAGCCAGTGATATTCGTTTGCCGCTGGTGGCCGTTGGCCTGCTGTATCACTACGGATATTTTCGGCAACGACTCAGTCTACAGGGATGGCAGGAAGAATCTTATGGGGAGACGAACCCGGCGGATCTACCTCTCCACCAGCTCAAGGCCGAGGATGGTACGCCACTGTTTGTCGAGGTGTTAATTCGGGAGCGGAAGGTCCGCGCTCAGATTTGGCGCGCAGACATAGGTCGTATTCCCCTCTACCTAATGGATACGAATATTCCCGCGAACCAGGAAACTGATCGCTGGGTTACCGGCCACCTCTACGGGGGTGATCGTGAAACACGCATCGTGCAGGAGATGTTGTTGGGAATTGGCGGCGTACGGCTGTTACGAAAGGTGGGGATCGAGCCAGGCGTTTTCCATCTCAACGAAGGCCACTCGGCTTTCCTCACGCTTGAATTAGCCCGCGAGTTCGTCCAGACGCGACGGTTAACTTTTGCCGAGGCAGCGAAGCAGGTCAAACAGAAATGCGTGTTTACTACCCACACGCCGGTGGCTGCTGGAAACGATGAGTTCGAAGTTGACCTCCTCATGCGGTCTTTTGGCCCGACGTATGAGAAAGAGTTGGGCCTGACGCATGAGGAGTTCATTGCTCTAGGTCGCACCGATCCTTCGAACCCACGCGAATCATATGGGTTGACGCCTTTAGCCATTCGGATGTGCCGCTCGACCAACGGCGTAAGTCGGAAGCACGGTGAAGTTTCGCGCGCGCTCTGGCAAAAGCTGTGGCCCGAAGAAACCCTCGAGCAGATTCCCATCACTCACGTCACCAATGGGGTTCACGCTCCAACCTGGGCGGCCCCGCTGATCCAAGCGCTGTTTGAGGAGTATCTGGGTAGCGATTGGCAAGATCGTTGTCGTAACCGGGCCAAGTGGGAGCAGGGAATTTCGCGAATTCCCGATGCGGCATTGTGGGCGGCCCATTTAGGTCTGAAGGAACGTCTGGTTGCGTTCGTTCGTCAACGTTCATTCGCGGCTCGCCTGAATCGAGCCGAAGCATTGGAGTATACCGAAGCGGCCCGGAACCTCTTCGAACCTGAGGTGCTGACGATCGGTTTTGCGCGTCGCGTAGCAGGGTACAAGCGCTGGAGTCTTTTGCTAAGAGAGCCGGAACGTCTGCTGCGGATTATCAATAGCCCTGATCGTCCCGTGCAGTTTGTGTTTGCCGGAAAAGCCCACCCTCAGGACGGGGAGGCAAAGCTGGTGCTGCAGCAGGTTGCGAAGTGGAAGTATGACCGAGGAGTTCGCGATCGCGCCGTCTTCCTGGAGAACTACGACCACGAGATTGCGCGCCAGTTAGTGCAGTCGGTAGACGTATGGCTCAACGTCCCACGACGTCCGCTGGAAGCATCGGGTACGAGCGGAGAAAAGGTGGCGATGAACGGCGGGCTGAACCTTTCCGTGCTTGATGGCTGGTGGTTGGAAGGCTATGACGGCACTAACGGGTTTGCCATCGGTAGCTCGGTTGAAGGCGCCGAGGCGGCTGACGTCGATGCCAGTGACTCAGCCTCGCTCTATAAACTGATCGAGGACGAGGTGGTCCCGCTTTACTACGACCGGGACGCGGACGGGCTGCCGCATAAATGGCTCTCGTTGATGAAACGGTCCATGGCCACGTTGGTACCCGAATTCAACAGCGACCGCATGGTCGAGGAATACGCGCAGAGAATCTACCAGCCAAAGCCGTAAACGAGTGATTGACTGGCCGGTGGACTCGAGACTGTTGTGCCCAAGCATGCGAGCCAAGAAATTGCATGAACAAACACGAACAACGCTGACCGACAACGTTCTCGGTGGTCCGCTTCGAACTGGCCAATAGTCTCTCCCCCGCCTTACACCTCAAGGCCGGAGTCTACGGAGAGACCACTCCACAGGGTTAGACGATCAGTCACCCATCCGGCGGGATAATTGTTGGCGGCGATGGTGTGTTAGACTACTGCTCCCGACTCTCCCGATGACGGACGCATGCAACCAGCCAATGGCCACCACTTTGCTGACACAATAAAACGCTCCCGACCTTTGCCTGCATGAAATACTGCACCACCTGCAAAGCAAAATATGACGACGGCGTGAGCTTCTGCCCCACGGACGGCGAGGTCCTGGAGGACGATCCGTCTTCCATCGTGGGTTCGGTGCTCGATGGTCAGTACAAAATAGAAAACCTGCTGGGTAAAGGCGGGATGGGAGCCGTTTATCTGGCGCGCCACATCCTGCTCGGCGATCGCGTTGCCATCAAGATCCTCCCGCCCGAAGTCAGAACCAATGCGGATTGGTTACGCCGGTTCCGGCGGGAAGGCCAGGCGGCCCGGCGGCTGCGCCACGCCAATGCCGTCGCCGTTCACGATTTGAGGACAGCGGCTGACGGCACCATCTACATGGTGATGGAATATGTGGAAGGCCAGACGCTCGATGCGGAGCTCAAGCAGCGGGGACGGTTTACGCCTGCCGAAACCTTTGAAGTGCTCGAACCGATCATGAGCGTCCTGAATACGGCGCATGCGATGGGCGTGGTTCACCGCGATCTTAAGCCCGAAAACATCATGATCGGGAAACCGGACAATAACGGCGAGCCGGTGGTTAAGCTACTTGACCTGGGAATCGCCAAGATGCGGGAGATCGCGGGGGTGGAGAGCAGTGGCACCACGGAACTAACAATGGCCGGCCAGGTCTTGGGCACGCCTTACTATATGTCGCCGGAACAGTGGGGCGAGTTATCGAGGGATGGCGATTTCGAGATTGACGGCCGCGCCGATCTTTACAGTCTCGGCTTGGTCGCTTATCAGATGATCACTGGCAAGCGTCCCTACTCGGCGGTGACCCTGAATGCTCTCAGACAAGAACACATCTCGGTAAGCCCGCCGCCATTAAGTGAGAAGGTCCCAGGCGTTTCGCCGGCTTTTAGCGCGGCAATCAGTCAAGCTATCTCCAAGGATCGTGACGACCGGCAATCGACCGCCGGAGAGCTGGCAGCTCAGCTGCGGGCCGCCCTCCTGGAAAATCCCGAAACTGGCTCAGTGCAGAAGTCAGCTGATCCTGAGTTCCTTTCCGCCCAAACTCTCGCAATACCTAAGGCCACGCCTACACAGTCGGACGTGGACGCGCCCACCATCATCACGATGGAGGCGGTGCCGACTGCGCCGCCGGGTGCAGCTTCCCCGGTTGGTTCGGCGCCGGTCAGTCGGGCACCAGCGCCCTCAGCGCCGGATCCCCTGGGATCCAGCGAAACGGCGCTACGGCCCCGGCCGGCGGCGAAGGTACCGGCGGCGCTGCCGCAAGAATCTCGTGGCAAGCCGTTCATCCTCATTGGTGCTGTAGTACTGGTTTTGGTTCTCGCCGTTGTCGGTGTGGGCGGATTCCTGGCACTGAATTGGCTGAAATCAAAACCTGAGCAACCCGGGAGTACGGCGGAAAAGGGTGCAACAGCGCCAAACGGAGTTAATGGTCCAGGAGGAACTGAGCCGGCTGCTGTTACCAAAGATGTTGTCGACTACTGGCTTGAGGTATTGCCTAACAAGAGTCCGGCACAGCCAATCAGGGTGGCGGTTCCAGTAGCCATGGCTTCGGGCCAAGCTTTCAAGTTTCATTTCAAGTTTAGCGAAGCCGGTTATGTCTACATTGTCGGACCAGGCGAGGGAAATCGACCGACCGCGTTTCTGACGTTGTACCCGGCAGAAATTTCGGGCCTGCAAAATAATAAGGTAGCCCGGGGAGCCGACTTCAGTTTTCCAAAGGGAGACGAAAATTGGTTGACCCTCGACAAGAAGGCGGGCACTGAAACGTACAACATAATCTTTTCGGCCGGCCCACTAACCGAACCTGGTTTTTTCAGTGCGCCGGTGACGGGCAAACCGATCAGCGAGAGCCAAAAAGCGGACTGGAATAGTTTTCTGGTAAAGCACCAAACCAGCGAACCCGTGACTGAGCTTAACGAAAAAATCGCGTCGGCGCCGTTTGTAACCGTAAAGGTGCCGCAGTCTCAGGGCCAAGCGGATTCCAACGCGCCCCTGGTTTTCGTCGTGAAGATTTCGCACAAGTAATAGCCCGACGAACAAACTGTGTTTTTGAGTTGAAGGAGATTGTTTATGAGGACGAAGATTTTCTTTTTGAGTCTTTTACTTGCTCTGGCGAGCCTGGGATCTGTTCAGGTCTACACCCAACAGGAGGAGGACGTTCGCGGCGCCTTTCTAACTACTCGGCCAAAGGCAAAGACCGCGGCCCCAAGCTCCAGACCCAGCCGCCGCCGGCCGAAGCCGGTCAGTCCTCCGAATCCAGTCGTCGTGACTACTCCAAGCCCGAATCCCGGACCAATCGCCACCCCACGCAAAGCGAGCCCGCAGCGGCTGGGTTTGGGTGTGACTTTGTTCATGCGGGACTCAAGTGGATTATCAGTGCGGACGAACCCATCGCGGATCTTTCATAAAGGCGATCGGGTGAGGGTTTTGCTCGAGACAAACGCCGATGGGTATCTCTATGTTTTCAATACTACCGACGATGGCCAGCCGATCATGATTTATCCCGATGCTCAGCTCGATGAGGCAGGCAACTTTATTCAAGGCCATGTGCCTTGGGAGATTCCCTCCAGCCTGGCAACTGAAGAGAGGCTGAAATGGTTTACTTTCGACCAGACTACGGGCGCGGAGAAACTCTATTTTGTCTTATCCCGAGAGCCGTTGGCCGGCGTTCCTATTGAAGACGATCTCATTACCTATTGCCGAGAAACTAGCGGAAAGTGTCCGTGGGGGCCGGCCGCGGACGTTTGGGCCCAGATTAAGAAGGAGTTGGACGAGCCCGTCAAAATTGCAAAAGCTGACAAAGCTGGCAAGTCGCAAACCGAGCCCGAACAACAGGCGGCTACGCGAGGCATCGGTTTGAACCGGGATGACCCGGAACCGTCGTTGATAATGTTGACGGCCTCGACCAGCAAGAACATCCTGATTGCCACGATGGATTTAATTCACAAGTCGGAAGTTGGCACAGCCAATCCCAACGACTAGGAGTTGGAGCAAGAACGCAGGAGGAACGTAAAGTGAAAGCCACGCCCACAAAATTCATAGCTTTTCTCTTAGGTAGCTCGCTATTGCTCGGGCTTAATTCTCCCTCGTTTTCCCATAGCCTGTCTTCGGCTAACGCCGGGCCTGTTCAGCAAGCAGACCAGGCATCCACAGCGCTAAAGGAAGGGCGACGATTGTTGAAGCGAGGTAAGGCTGACCAGGCCCTCGGAAAGCTGCAAACAGCACTCACGCTTTACACCACGGCCAAGAATGGCCACGGTATCGCCGCCGCGCATAAGGAACTGGGCGATCTATACCTCCGCCAGGGGCAGGACAAGATTGCACTGGAGCATTATCAGCAGGCTTATCAGGCGTTGACCGGTGTGCTCGGCAAGGAACAATCAGAGGCCGCGGCGACCGGGAGTGCCGCTCAGATGTTAGATTCCCGGGCCGGTGCTGCCGCTGACACTGCTGCCAGCATTAAGGATACCGGCTTTAACGCTCAGCTATTGCTGGCGAAGATGGGTGACACTCATTACCGGCTGGGCAGAATGAGCGATGCTTCGAGTTCCTACGCGCGGATGAGTCCAAGAAAACCTGAGAGCGCGGCCAAGAAGACCGGGGGTATGTTTGGCAAACTGGCCGCTGGCGTCGCGATTGGTAATGCGACTGATAGCGTCGCGCTCGGCTCAGCGGCTGAGGCGGTGGGCGGGGCAATGGTGATCAAGAAGGAACTTGAACAGTATCGCACGGCAATCATTTATATGACTTACCAGGTCGGAATGGGCCGCATTGCGTTTGCGAACAACGATCTGGCTGGAGCCCAAAAGAACTTTCAGGAAGCCATTGACTCGGGCAAAGGCGGACTGTCGATGATCGCGAACATGGGGCAGACGCGCCGGTTTCGAGCCGCCGCCCGCACCGGTCTCGGTGATGTCGTCTGGCGCCAGGGAAACTACAAAGAGGCTGCCAAGGTTTACGAGCAAGCGATTAAAGGAGCAAGGGAAGACAAGCAGATCGATTTGATGTGGCCTGCGCAGCGGGGATTGGGTCGAAGCCTGTGGTCTCAGGCGGCATCGGAAAAGGACCCCAAGAAGTCGATGGCGATCCGCGAGTCGGCCTTGGGTAATTATCGGGAAGCCATCAAGACAATCGAGACGCTGAGATCCGGCAGCTTGCGAGCTGATGAAGCGCGCACCACGTTTTTTGCTACTACCAAGGACGTCTTTGACGAAGCTGCCAGCGCCATGGCCGAGATGGCACTGTTATCTTCACCGGCTCCCGGCTCCCTTTCCGGCAAGGCGCTCGAGTATGCCGCCGAAGCGTTCAAGGTAACTGAGCAATCGCGTTCGCGTTCGTTGTTGGATCTCTTAAGCGAGACCAGTGCGTCGATCACCGAAGGCATTCCAGCGGAACTGCTGAGTCGGAAACAAGAGAACCTCGACCAGCAGCAGGAGATCGCCGAAGCCCTGATGGGAATCAGTCTTTCTGACGAGCCTCAGAAGAAGAAACCCTCAGAGCTGGAGAGTGACCTGGAAAAGCTCCAGACCGAGTTTGATAACATCGAAAACCAAATCAGGACTGCGAGTCCGCGCTACGCCAGTTTGACGGCCGGCCAACCACTCTCAATTACCGACGTCCAGCAGCGCGTGCTCGATGATAAGACGCTCTTGCTTGAGTACAGCCTGGGCTCAGAAGCGTCCTACCTGTGGGCCATCAGCAAGAGCGAAGCAGCGATTTACAAACTGCCGGCCCGGCCCGCCGTCGAGAAGTTGGCGATGGATCTGCGTGCCCAGCTGATTCCCACGAAACTTCAGCGAAGAATAGTGGGCATCGATGTAATGTCCGACGCTCAGCGTGGTCTCGGAGTCAGCGCTACACCTTTCGCGGAAGATGCAGCGGCTTTTGTGGTTGCTTCGTCCGCTTTGTATAAAGCGGTAGTAGAGCCGGCTTCATCAATGATTGGCGAAAAGCGGCTCATGGTGGCCGCCGATGGAGCACTCAACTACGTTCCTTTTGAGGCGCTCGTGAAATCGCCAGACAGCGCTGATTATTCAAGTCTTCCTTATCTGGTCAAGACGAACGAAATTATTTACGCGCCCTCAGCATCCGTGGTTGGGGCGATCCGAAGCCAGGAGAATGCCAAGTCTGACCGGGCGATTTTGATCGTGGCTGATCCGGTGTTCAATTCGGCGGATACCCGCGCGAAGGGAACAGGCGCTTCCAGTGTTGGGGACACGCGGGGTCTGGGAATCCAGAGTGCACTGAGTGATGTTTCCGGGAAGGATGCTTCCGGTACGGCTGAGACTGCCAAGATGCAGGGGTTGCCCCTGTCCCGCCTGGCCGGTACGCGTACAGAGGCTGAGCAGATCGTAAAGCTGGCCAAGGCATCGGGCGGTCAAGCAGATCTCTGGCTGGATCTGGATGCGAGCGAGGAGAATATTGAAACCCGGGACATTCGCAAGTATCGCATTGTGCATGTGGCTACACATGGGCTGTTGAATGCCGAACGTCCGCAGTTTACTGGTCTCGTGCTTTCGCTGGTTGGAAATAAGACCGAAGACGGTTTTCTGCGAACGGACGAAGTGTTCAATCTTCGGTTGGGTTCACCGCTGGTAATGCTCTCGGCGTGTGAAACCGGTCTGGGAAAAGAGAAGCGTGGCGAAGGTGTAATGGGATTGACGCGCGCCTTCATGTATGCCGGCGCGCCGACGGTTGGGGTAAGCCTGTGGTCCGTGGCTGACAAGTCGACCGCTGACTTAATGTCCGATTTTTACAAGCGCCTACTGGCGCCGCCATCGGGCGCCTCGACCAGCGTTTCGGCTTCGGCTGCCATGCGCGACGCGCAACTCGCAATGATCGCCGGCAAGAAATACAGCGCGCCGTTTTACTGGGCGCCCTTTGTGTTAGTCGGTGATTGGCGGTGAATTTGGAGTGCGGCGGCTTGACGCCGCTTTGGAATCCGGTAGCTTGTTGCCGCTAACGAGGGACGAACACGCCTTTGTCGCTGGAAGCGAGCCGGGTAGGGCGCATACTTGAGTTCACTGTAGAGAGCGGCGTCAAGCCGCCGCGGACCAAAGCGGCGTCGAGCCGCCGCACTCCAAAAAGTTGTCGCGCTTACCCACCCGAAAACGTATCAGCAATACTGAATCGTGTAACTCTCCCTCACCCAAAAACCGCCGATTCACGGCTAAATCATTGTAAAACGGCCCTCTTGCTTTTGGCACAATGCTTGTAATTGTGGAAGGCGACATCTTGCTCGGACCAACCTTTTGGAGGCACGGGCTGTTGAAATGGAGGGAGATAAAATGAAAACCAAAAGTCAGACATTCTTGACGCGAATTTTCATGGTGGTGATGGCGCTGGTCCTGGTGCTGCCCGTGTCGGCGTTTGCACAAGGTAGAGGGCGCACTGACAACGACTGGCGTCGCAATGATCGCTGGGATCGCAACAACGACTTTGGCCGTGGCTCATTCCAGCTTCGCCAAACGGCCCTGAACGCGGGTTACAACAATGGCATTGAGGAAGGCCGCAAGGACCGCAGACGCGGGGAACGTTTCGAGTTTCGTGATGAGGGCGATTTCCAGAGGGCTACCGAAGACTACAGTTCGCGTCTCGGTGACCGCGAGCTCTATCGCCGTTATTTCCGCGAAGGCTTTGCCAACGGATACCGCGCAGGCTATAGCGGCTACTAAGAAACAGGGTAATTGAATCCCGGGCGGGAGTGGCAGTGTTAAGCTGCCACTCCCGCTTTTTGTTGGGTAAAGGTCGCCCTTGGGCTTTGCA
>DATKIS010000590.1:0-4431 GCA_035543975.1 Pyrinomonadaceae bacterium | reverse complement strand
GCAAGTCGGGCCCGCAGTTGCACCGGCGCCAGACTCCGACTCAAAGGATCGGCGCGCAAGTGTGCGTTCCGTAGTGCCTGGTTAACCAGGATCTGCAGTTGATGACGGGCCGCACTCGTGGACGCTCCCGCATCGCGCAACTTGCCGCGCACTTCTCCAAAGACCTGCGACAGCGCTTGCTCCTGCACCCGCGTTCTCGCAGTCATGATTTTATAACGCATGAGACGCGATAGGCTTTGTCCCATTTGGCCGAGCGCGGAACATAGCTGATCTTCGCGAGCGGCCACCAATTCCGCGGCCGCTGACGGCGTAGCGGCCCGCTTGTCGGCCACGAAGTCGGCAATGGTGAAATCGGTTTCGTGACCAACTGCCGAGATAACCGGAATCTGGGACGCGCGAATGGCGCGGGCCACCTCTTCGGTATTGAATGCCCAAAGGTCTTCGGTTGAGCCACCGCCGCGTCCGACAATCAGCACGTCCACCAAATCATTAGAGCGCCGCTCTCGTTGGGCGCGAGCGTGGTGGTCGTTAATCAGTTTGATGGCCCGGGCAATGTCACTTCCCGCGCCTTCACCCTGGACCCGCGCCGGGGAGAAAAGAACGTGGACCGTTCGAGTGCGACGGGAGATGACGTTAAGAATATCTCGAATGGCTGCGCCAGTGGGCGACGTGACCACTCCAACTCGTCCCGGGAAAACCGGCAGCGGTCGTTTCAAGTCTGCGGCAAACAGTCCTTCGCTCTGGAGTCGGTTCTTGAGCTGCTCAAACGCGATTTGCAAGGCGCCGGCGCCAACCGGATCGAGCGCTTCCACAATCAACTCATACTCGCCACGCGTTTCATAGACAGTCATCCGGCCCCGGGCTCTGACATGCAGACCGTCAGTCGGTCTAAAACGGATGCGGCTGTTGGCCGAACGGAAGCACTTGGCGCGTAGTTGGGCGCCTTCGTCCTTGATGGTGAAATACCAATGACCGGACGAATGGGCCTTGAAATTTGATATCTCGCCTTCCACCCAGACAGCCGCGAAACGCGCCTCGATTGCCTTGCGAACCGACTCGGTCAACTCGCTGACCGTCAGCGGGCGCCGCTCGGTTTCATCAAAAAGTGCTGCGAAAAGTGGTTGAGACATGGCAGAGATGAAGGATGAAGGATGAAGGATGAAAAGTAAACTCCAGCGACATTGGAGGAACTCTCGTTGTCGATATCATTAATATCATCTATCATCGGTCCGTCGGACGACAGGTCTATGAAAAGATAAAGGCACGGCCTAGGTGCCGTGCCTATATAACCACAACCTCGTTTTGCGAGTTATTAGCCCTTACTGTTATTGGACTGCATAACGGGAAAAAACGTGCTATACAGTCGGCGTGCCACCGTTATTTCCGGGATGCTCTCTGCCATCCGTCTCAGGATTTGTTGCTGGCGCTCGAAATTCGAATGGCTGATCACGTCGAGGATTTCTTCATCAACATTCCTGTCGAATTCCTCGGTTGATTTAGCGCTAGCTGTTGCTTCTGCCATTAACTCGGCTCCTTCCTCCGCACTTCCACCCTCTTAGAACATGGATGGCGGGCCAGCGTTGCCCGCCCGGTATGGTACTAAAGGAGTAATCGCTTGTCACTCCCAGTAGCCATGCTTCGCCCTTAGAAGTAGGGCATAGCGCAGCACAGCCATGTACGGTGCGAGGTTAAATAGAAGCGCTCGTCTGCCGTCTTTCACATCCAGATGCCTAGCCTTCCTGCTATCGATTGCAAGCAGACCGATGCACAGTGTGTTGTCGCCCGGTGGAAAGCCGATCGGTACCTGCCAGATCATTCTGAATGGCTTGGGCGGATCTACCTGGCTCTTGAACTGTCCGTTATAGACCGGCTTAAGTTCTTTCATTGCTTTCTTCGCTACTCCAAGTGCACCAACGGGGTAGTATTTTGGGATTTCCCCGGCGGTTGCCCTATTAATGCAAACAAGCTGCTCAGGGTTGTCTGGATTTGTGACGATGAGATTCACAGAGAAATTAATGCCTTCACTATCCAAGACAGAATACTCCAGGTACGACTTGATAGCTAATAGTGCGTTCGCCTCCATGTTGCGGATTGCGGTCCGCTGACGCGGATCCTCCAGAAATACCGCGGCGTAGTTCATGGCTGTGGTGAGCAACGCCTTGCGCCTGTTGTACTCGACATCCCACTTCGTCTGTCGCCTCAAGTAGGGCAGTGCGAGTGAAGCAATAAGCACCGCAGACGATAACGAGAAAAGGACTCCAAAATTGTAATTTAAAAGCTGTGCTCCGTGCATTTTGTAGGGAATGACTATTAATCCCAGTATCCCTAGCAGTCGGCCTAGGTCCACGAAGAAGTCAATTTTCGAAGAGCCCTCTAGAGTGAGATAGATTCTGTGAAAGAGCAGTGTCGTTCTACCGAGAAACCAGAACCCTAATACAAGCCCTAACGGCCATGCCAGGGAAATAATGACATTACCTGCACTAACCTCATAACCAAACGCCGGCAATACCGCAACCGCGAACCCAGAAATCGCCAATGAAGCTCCAAGTAAGGTTAAGACAAGAACTTTTCTCTCTTTGGCCTCATGGTCGCCGTTATCCTCAGGTGCCACGCCTAAAACCCACCTTGGGCTGGCGTTGTGGTGGAGCAGGGTGACATATAGTGTTTCTTCGCTGGAACAGGATTTGTGAAATGTGAAGGCTGCCCGAGGTCGCAGCGCGGTTAAAGTAACGTTGCACAGCTGCTAGAAAAGGGCTGCATTATTCTACGGGCTGAGCATGTTTTCAAGTTTTTTACGCAGCCAAGCTGGCAAAAATTTAAGGCGTCGCCACATTCACCACTGGACTCAGTCGAACTGACGCGCCGTCGCGGTTGGTGCGCACTCGCACGCGCGGGTTACCGGACGGGGTCGAATTCGAGGCATAGGTAATGGTGTAAGCCGTGCGTAGTTGAACCACGACGTCGTCGTAAGCGCGTTGCAAGTCTTCGAGGCGGTGGATCGGATAGTAGACTCCGCCGGAAGCCTGGGCGAGCTTCTGTGCCTCTTCGTGGGCGCGCGTGGTGAGCGTCAAATAACGCGTCCGAAGAGGATCGATTGTGATCTCTGGTTTGGGCACGCTGCCCTCGGGAATCAATCCGGAAGGGACGTATAACGGATAGACCAGGGCGCCGGACTCCATCAGGGCCTCGAGGATTGCGGGGAATGGGAGAAACGACTTGTTATCGTCTCCGTCTGAAAGGACCACAATGGCGGTCCGTTCCCCACGAAGTTTCTTGAGGGTATTGGCCAAAACATAACCCATCGCATCATAAAGCGCGGTGGCCCCACCGGCGTCAATGTCTTCGAGTTTCTGGGAAAGCATCTGCCGGTCCGTACTGAAATCAGAAATAACCTGAATGTCGTCACGAAAACTGATGATGGCGATGCTGTCCTGGCGGCTGGCCGTCTTCAGAAAATCCCGTGCGGCCTTACGGATGAAATCAATGCGTTCCTCAACACTGCCCGAGACGTCCAGCAACAACACCAGATTAAAAGGCTCATTGGTGGGAACCACCCGGGTTACCTGGCGTTCGACGCCATTTTCATAAACCGTGAAGTCCGATTCCTTCATGCCGCCAATCGCACGCCCGTTGCGGTCGGTAACACTGGCGTTGAAGCGCAGCAACTGCGACGAGAGTTTGCTTACGAATTGCCCCGGCGCGGCAAGTCGGTGGAGGGTCGGCTCTTTTTCGGGCGCCGGCAAAGTTTTCGCGTAGTCGCCAAACATCTTAGGCGACACTTTGCGAATGGCATCGATAAGTTGACTATCGCCGCTGCGAACGATGGCGCGGGCTGCTTCAGTCAATGGCCGCTCGCGTAGATCGGCAGGCACCATGCTGGGATCTACGTTGAGCAGAATCACGCCGCGTTGAGTTGTGAACTCGAGTTGGACCCGCTCGCCTTTCTTCGCCTCGTTCTCCTCTGGGGGCTCCTCCTTGGGGTTCTTTTCCTTTCCGTCCTTCTCACCCAGCTTTCCGGAAATTGAGGAGACACCGGCGGCTTTCTCTTTGATCTCCGGAAGTTCAACATCGCTTAGGTAACGCGGTTTGCTTGCCGTCCAGCTAAAGTTGAATTTGAGTGCTTCCAGCGGGACGTCGGCGTGAATGGTTCCGGTGTTCGTCGCAACCTCAGCAGACTCGACATTCCCCACGACGTCCACGGCACCTGCCTCAGTTTCGACTTTGACTTTCGAGCGCGAAGGGATGCGCACGATCAGATCGAAGCGTTCTTTGTCGCTCCGATCGCGCACTTCGATAACGATCGAGCTGCCTTTGGCCACGGCCTGGACTAAGGTCGAATCCACTGGCGCTCCCGCGGAACTTGCCTCGATTGAAACCTTCTTAACTTGTTCGTCAGAGGCAATCACGCTGACGCGTCCATTCCTGCTTTTC
>DATKIS010000589.1:0-8895 GCA_035543975.1 Pyrinomonadaceae bacterium | reverse complement strand
CATGGGAGAGAATTGACGAGGCGCCGGTTTAGCCGTAGGCGGGACGGAAACCGGACCGATGTCACCTGACTAGTGCAGCGGCGCTCGAATCGTCGATTGCGGTGGCCGTAGCCTGAGTCACTGCCGTCTTGTTGCAAGCGCACAAACAAGCTGATTATCGACTACAAGCCGCAGCTTCAGCGTTTGACCTGGGCATACGCAGTCGCGAGGCATCCGCACTGACGAGGTGCGGCATCAGACTTGCTCTGTGCTCTTCTGTCGCTCGTACTTCGCGACGGCCATCCCGCTCATGCCGACGAGTGTGAGTATGGTGCGGTAGTGGCAGGCGCAGGGCTGTCGATGTTGTTGGCCCTGGGGCGCGCTCTCGATGTGCGGTGAGGAAGGGGTGATGGCAGTGTTTGGTCCACTGCACACTCAGCAGTCAGTTGGACGCGGGCAGTGCTCGTCATCGATGCCCCGTTGCACATCGCGGGCATAGAACCGTCATAGCGGTAATTCTTTACGGTTCGTGCGCGATGTCACAGTATGACCAGGAAGACGCTTCTCGCCGTAGGTGCTGGTATCACAGTCGTCATCAGTGGCGTCGCAGCAGCGTTGATCAACGAGCTGCACAACGGCCGATGGTGGTGGGTGGCGGCTGGCGCCGCGCTACTGCTGTGGGCTTTGATAGCGGCTTGGCTGGTTCGCAAAGCAGATTCGCCAAGTCCGGTGCGACAAGGCGCTGGTTCGGTGTACACGGGCGGGAAGATCAAAGGTGGAGTAACCACAGACGTCACAATCAATGGGTCAGGGCCAGCCACGCCCCCGTCAGACGGTGACGTCATCGGCGACGGTGCCGTTCGCGCGCAGGCAGACATCGAAGGCAACGTTTCTACCACCGCTCGGTTGAACCGCAAGCCTCCGACGCCATGACCGAGCCGGAAAACACGACCGGAATCGGCTCTGTCAACGCTCGCAAGATCAAAGGACCGGTGACGGTCAACATCACCAATATGGTGAGCGACTCACCGAGCCCTGTCGTTTGGAACCTCCCTGCGGCAGCACACACCTTGAGCGGCCGGGACGACGAGCTGGCACAGATGACCCGCTTCCTGGAAACGGAGAACCCTCGACGCGCGATGGCCATACACGGGCTGTCGGGCGTAGGCAAAACACAGCTAGCCTTTGCCTACGCAGGAAAAGTGCGTTCGGATATGCGAATTGGATGGCTGGTCCCATCGGCCACGCGCCTGACCGCGACCGCGGCGCTCGCGGACCTTGCCGGCCGACTGGGCCTAGAAGACCAGGACCAGGAAACCGTCGCCCGACGTGTGGTGAGCGAGCTGTGTGGACGTAAAAATTGGTTACTCGTCTTCGATAATGCCAGCAAAGATGGGGACATCTCTGACCTGATTCCTGATGGCGCAGGGCAGGTGCTGATCACCTCCTTGGAGCCGCATTGGCACGTCGTCGCTCAAACTTTGTTGATCGACCCGTTCGATGGCACACGGGGAGCGGAGTTTCTTACTGCCAGAACGGGCGATAATGACCACATAGCGGCGGCTGCCCTTACGCAAGATCTCGGCGGGTTACCTTTAGCGCTCGAACAGGCCGGCGCGTACTGCTGTCAAACCGCCATCCGACTGGCCGATTACCGGAAGTTGTTCAAAGTAAACAGAGAACAATTGCTATTCCAGGGAGCGCCTGAAGACTACCGACTTCCAGTCACCGTCACGTGGGGCTTGTCGTTCCGGCGCGCCGGCCGTCGAAGTATTGCAGCGATTCAGCTTCTGAAGGTGCTCGCTTTTCTTGATCCGGTAGGGGATCCACGGGATATCATCGCTGATGTTCCTGGGGTTCCCGGCGAACTGCGAACCGCCATGCGCGATCCACTGAAATACAACGAGGTAATTGGTGTTCTGGTCTCGTTGTCGTTGCTGACGAATGACAGTGAGACCAGAACGCTCCGGATCCATCCTCTGGTACAGACGATCCTGCGCGACCAGATCGCTCACGTCACGCGATTACGATTCAGGCGTATGCGAATGCTCCTGGGTCATGCCACAGCGAAGTGGACCACGAGGCGATGGCTAGCGTGCGTAGCGAACCTACTACAGGGATATGGCGAACCTAGCCCCGAGGAACGGGTCGCTAGACTACTTCCTCATATTGCCGCGCTGGCCGAACACGCCGACAATGTGGCACCACTAGGTGGTGTCATCCGCTTGAGTGAGTGGACAGCCAACTACTTGTTCAGCCGATGCGAGCTCGATGCCGCATCGGAGTGGCAACAACGTGCAGTCGATATGGCCCAGCGGCTCCATGGGTTGCACAGCGACGAAACTCTTGATCTACTGATGAACCTCGGAAACATCTACAACGCCCAGGGGCGTCTCGATGAGGCTCGATTAGTCAACGAGAAGATTGTGGCAACGAGGGAAAAGAAACTCCATCAGTATTATGATACATACAACGATGAGCTCAAGTTGTTGCAAGCCCAGACCAATCTGGCCACCACACTTGATCGACAAGGCGAACTAGCTGCGGCGCGAACACTGACCGAGGAAATCCTTGCGGCAAGGATCGCGATGCTGGGCGAGAACCATTCCCACACAATTATGTCGAGGAACAACCTAGCCTTGGCGTTGCGCGGATTGGGCGAGTACGCCGACGCCAAACATCTCCTCGACCGGGTGATCGCGGAGTACACCAGTAAATTCGGCGAAGACGACTTGCAAACCTGGATTGCGCGATCCAATCTGGCATTGGTGCTGCGAGACCGAGGTGACCTTGAGCAGGCTCGTGTACTGCAGGAGAAAGTGCTGGACGCTTGCCGACGAATCGTGGGTGCCGAGCACATCTGGACCTATAAAGGTATGAATAACCTCGCCGTCATCCTGCTCCGGCAAGGCTCCGTGGCCGAGGCGGCGACTCTTCTGCAAGAGACGTTCGCTGGGCGCACGCATATGCTCGGCACGCGGCACCCCGACACTCAGGATACTGCGGCGCATCTCGCGGAGGCACTAGTACTACAGGGCTAGATCTTTCGCGTGTTGGTTCGTGAGTTCGGGTGCTGGTTGTGCGAGTGTTTGTGTATGACCGTTCCTTCTGCTGCGCGGGCTGATGTCGTGGGTGGTGTGACCAGGGATGATCTGGCTGTGTGGGATCAGGAGTTCCGGGATGTCTGCGCGCGTCTTGATGGGTTGTTCTATCGGACGGATTCGCGTGCGCATGCTCGGCATTATGTGCGTGGGTTGATGGCTCCGTTGGAGCGGAAGAATGGTTGGACGATCGCGGAGTATTCCGGGGCTCCGGAGCCGAAGGCGCTGCAGCGGTTGTTGAATCTGTCGCCGTGGGATGCCGATGAGGCGCGGGATGTGGTGCGGACGTATGCGATGGAGCATTTCGCTGACCCGGATGGTGTGCTGATCGCGGACCCGACCGGGTTTGCCAAGAAGGGGAACAAGTCGGCGGGTGCGCAACGCCAGTATTCGGGAACGTTGGGTCGGATCGATAATTGTCAGATCGGCGTGTTCCTGGCCTACGCCAATACGGCCGGTGATCGGGTGTTGATTGATCGGGAACTGTATATGCCCGAGGAGTCGTGGTGTGCTGATCCCGGTCGCCGAGCCGAGGCGCATGTGCCGGAGGAGGTGACGTTCGCTACCCGCCCGCGGCAGGTCGAGGACATGATCGGTCGGGCGGTGGCGGCCGGGGTGCCGTTCGCGTGGTTCGCCGCGGACGAGGAGTTCGGGCAGAACCCGGGGTTGCGCTCGTATCTGGAAGGTGAACAGATCGCGTTTGCGATGGCCGTGCCGAAGAACACCGATACCGCCACCGGCAGCATCACCACGAAAGCCGGCGTGGCCACGCTCGTCGAGCATGTCGCGGCCCGGGCGAAACCCCATGACTGGTCCCGCCGTGCGTGCGGGATCGGCACGAAGGGTTTCCGGGTTTATGACTGGGCGCTGGTTAATACCGGCGACGGTCACCAGTATGTGTTCCGGCGGAATATCGCAGACGGTGAACTCGCCTACTTTTACTGCTACAACCCGCGTGGCAAACCGATGATGGAGCTGGTCCGCGTCATCGGCGCCCGTTGGCCGATCGAGGAATGTTTCGAAGCAGCCAAAAACGAAGCAGGGCTGGACAACTACCAGGTCCGCCTCTACCACGCCTGGTACCGGCACATCACCCTCGCGATGTTTGCCATGGCCTTCCTCGCGGTGATGAGACAAATCGAAAAAAGGGGCTCTTCGCCTGTGGACAACCCTTACACCCTGACGGCACGAACCCGCCGCAACAGCCCGACCGGCAACCGGACCGGCCACGTCGAACCCGTCGCTTGATCGCGCTCTCCATCGCCGAGGTCCGGCGCTTGTTCAACCTCATCGGCAACGACGATCACGCCATTGACCAGGGCCTTCGCTGGTCTGTCTGGCGCCGCGAACACCAGGCAGACGCACGAAGACACCACTTCACACGACGCCTGCGGCTCCAGACGCTAATGATCTAGCCCTGTAGTACTAGCTGCTAGGGGTGAAGGAGCGTAAACGACCTCCTGCAACAGCTGGCCACGAGTGGACACCACGACAGTGCTCATGGACCTGCTACGCAGCAGTGACGCCATTTCGTCCGCGCCGACGCTAACCTCCAATGTGTCCTCCTACACCACCCCGACGCACTCCTACACCACCTCACCTCCAACACCACCGACGTCGTCCCCGCCCAGTTTGAAGGCGTGGACTCGCATGCCCATCGGGTACCAACCATTGCTAATCGGACAGTCAGTGACCCGTGAGCCAGCCTGCAGCCGCCGAGCTCAACGTCCGCTCATGCCGCGGTGCGGGCGACCCGACCAACGACTTCGCGCTCGGTGAGGACGCCCGGTCACGGTACGACATGGCTAGCGACATCAGCCGCTTGATACCTCAAGGACACACTCGAGCCATCGCATTGAGTGGAATGTATGCACCCGTCTCGCACCCCATGGGTTAGCTTGGCGGCGGTCCAGTTGCATGTTTCCGCTGGTCAGAGCTAGTGGGGCCGGAGGGATTCGAACCCTCACCGGCTGGAACCTAAATCGACTACAAGCCGCAGCACCGTCGGTGACCTGGGGGAACGACGAATCCTGAGGCTGGATCTGTAGGTCCAGAGGCACGAGCGGTCGACTGTTCGCACCCAAACTCGCACCCACGCCGACAGCCCTGCCCTGCATGTCAGCATGTCAACAGCGCGCGAAGGGCTGTGTACGAGCGTGCTACATGAGCGAGTACCAGTCAGTGGCGAGCAACTGGTCGCCGGAGGTGGTCAGTCATGGCGCATAAGCCAGAGGTCTTCGTGCGGAAGGCTCCGCTTCGGAGGCGGCGGTCACGACGGCCGCCGCGCACACGTGCTTGTCACAAAGTTCCATACGTTCTCTCCACCTCTTCCAGCTATCTGACATCTCCAGATGACAGCGCCTTGCGTGAAAATGGCTAGAACGCAGCCGGACCAGCACATATCATGCAACGATGACCTGCCTACCTCTGACACTGGACGCCATATCAGCATTTCGCCGTCTCGCCGCATCCGTTGAGTTCGCCCTATCTGCCATACCAAAAGAAGAAGAAGAAGAAGTCCCACACAACCGGTTTACTAGAAAATTTCACGAGATCTGCGATCATCTCGAACCGCGCCAGCGGAATATCCTGCTTAACTACGCAGATAGAATCGCGAAAGCCTTTTCCGAGGCCACGAGTAGCGTAAGGCAGGGGCAAAATTTTGAGCACAAGTTCAATCTCGAAGAAATCGAAGATCCTGAGGTCCGAGCTGCGGTTATTATCGCATTCATGGAACTCGACGACGAAACTTCCTTGTCATCTCCTGACCAATTCCATGTTAGCGCAGCCGCCATCGGGCTCGTCTCCGCATTCGAAGTATTTTGCACAGAGCTGCTTCGCGGATTCTTTACACGGCGACCTGAAGCGATTCTCGGCAGCCCGTCGGTGCCCCTCAGCGTTGTAGTCAACGCAGATAGCGTCAAGCAGGTGATACGCGAATTTGCCCAAGGTAGAGCCCGCGAAATGGTCTTTGCGCCAATCGACGAATGGCTTCCACTTCTGGCGAAACATTGTGGTATAGAACTTCACAAAAAACCAGATCAATGGAGGGAGGGCTGGCGCAGCCTATGTTGGCTTGCGGCGCGCAGAAATAGTATTATTCACACTGGCGGTATTGTCGACAACAAGTTGAAGGCTAGAGCAGAGCGCATTGGTTATTCGTCCCCTGACCAGAACGATAGGGTGCTACTTACCGCTGAAGAAGTTCGCGGGGCGGCATACCATACGATCCAGATATCTATGCAGCTCCTATTCGGACTTGTTCGACGACAGACAGAGGTTGCAGACAGACACAGAGAATCGTTCTTCCTTGCCAATAGCGTCGCTAGCCTACAATTGGCACTTATTGACCGCGACATGCCCCAACTAGCGTACGCAATGAGGTACCAGGTTAAGCTCACATCTAACGAGAAGATCAGCTCGTTGACCATTGCACAATGGACTATCCTGATTGCAGCAGGCCATCAAGAACTTGTTCGATCTGAGGCGTCAAAAGCCCAGTGGCCCGACAAACCAATATACAAACTTCACAAAGAAGCGATTCTAGGAACTCCACATTCGACAAAAATCGCTTTGGCAAATGCCCTCAACAACGGCCTAACCATGGTGGATGTACTATTTTCGCGGAACTTCTATTTGGTCAAGAGGATGCTGCTAAGCAACCCAGAGATCTTTGCGAAATTCAACCGTCTTGAGTCGAGCGACATATTGCAATTACCAGACTTGCCGCAGACCGACGTCCCATAAGGATGTCCGCCCTCAGCCAAACTTGGCGACCGCCTAAGTATCGAAGGTCAACACCGTCATGCTTCGAAACGAAACTCGCGTTGGCGCATGGTGATGGCAAGAGAATTGTCATCCACACTCACGGAGAGGGTGGACGCTGTCAACAAATTTCAGGTCGACGTTGATCAAGAGATGTCGCTCTCTACTGCCAAGGCCACTGCTTGGACTCTGTAGCCGGACTGGGCTGAGATGCCGCTTCGCACATCCGCGGACGGGAGTAGCAAATGATCGCCTACTTCAGAGCGCGAATGCGGTATTGCTGACGAACTGAGCCGATCTCGATGGCTAACCGCTCAGCTCGCTCGGCGTGGGTACGTGCTCCGGCACATTGTCCAGTCGCAACCAGCGCCGCCACGAGATCCACCCGAAGTGATGTTTCAGCGCGAGTGAACGTGGGGTCAAGCCGTTCGAGCGCGCTTGTGAGTACTCCGACCGCCTCCACGTCGCCGAGTCTGGCGAGCGCATGTCCGCGCCACCGATCCAGGTGCACACTCTCCAGAAACAGGAAAGGCAAGGTCGGATCGACAGGGTCGGCCGGCAACAGCGCGCAGGCGGCGTCGAACGCTCTCAGCGCCGCGTCTCGACGACCGGCAGCAGCGAGGCCCTCTCCGTGGGCAGCTGCGAGCCAAGCGCGGAGTAGGCGCGGAGCCGACCGCTTGACCAGGCTTCGTGCTCCCGTCAGCTGCGCAATGGCAAGGCGAAGCTCGCCGACCTCGGAAAGGATGAACGCCTGTTGCGCCACAGCATGCGCCAGCAGGCCCGGCGAGTCTGCTTCGTGGGCTGCTTGCTTGGCAAGTTCGTGGTGGTCCCACGACCGGCCGATGTCGTACTGGTCGAGCGCCTCCCAGCCGGCAAGCGCGCCGAGTTCAGACAACACACCAGCGAGAGCGGACCGAACACTCGGAGTGAGGCTGTGGGCTTGGAGTAGCCGGACCTGCCCCATCTTCTCCTGTACCTCGCCGTACGTGACGATCGCGCCCATTTGCCGATCAAGTCTGCGGAGACCGTCAAGTTGTTCGCGGAGTAGGTCGATTACCGCCAGATCGACGTTGCGGGAGGCGTTGAGGCGTTGCCGGAGTTCGAGGGACGCACGGTCGGCAGGCGCGCCTCTCGGTGGCGCGAGCAACTCGCCGATCGACACCCCGAAGATGCGTTCCAACAGGTCAATAGTCGCCGGCCGCGGGGTGCCGAGTGGACTCCCGTCCGCCTTCATGCCGGACGCCAGTCGCAGGAGATGACGTAGGCTCAGCGTCCCTCGGAGACGGTTTCGGCACGCGTACTCTTCGGCGTAGGCGACGAACTCTTCGTAGGTTTCGCCCCGCTCCATCCGAATCAGCTGTTCGAGCAGCGTGCGCGCAGGTCGAACGGTCTTCCTCCGCTCCTCCGCCGCTGCCGTCTTCCACGGCTCCATCTCTGCCGCCTCCGCAGTGTCACTTTTATGGCATCCGAGTGTCATTCCGCCGACATTGTGCCGACAGAAGACTGATTTCAGTGTGACACGTTGCCTGCCCGATGGACATCGGGTGGTCGAGGCACGGCGGAGGGATGGAGATGCATGACGTTGGTTAACGATCAACCGGAACAGGGGGGCAGGGGTGTCCCAGCGTCCGCTGAGGCTCCCGAACGGGATGAGGTGGCGCGCCTTGACGGCCGGCTCAAGCTTGAGTTGAGCAAGGTCAACTATCAACTCAGTCGGTACGTGCTGAAGTTGCTTGACGCGGATGCCGGCCATGGAGAGCCGGTCCCCCTCGCTGAGGAACTGGCGCTTGCGTCCTGTTTGGCCTCGGCAGCGGATGCGATTCGTACTCGCGCGGAGCGACGTAAGCAGGACCCGCCCGGCACCGAACTCGCGGAAGGTGACTCGCGATGAGCGATACACGGCACGCCCTGCAGGACGCGACTGCAAAGGCAGTATCCGTAGCAATTGGAGAGGAACTACGTCGGGCACGGGAGGACAAAGGGTGGTCGCGAGCCCAGTTCGTTGCCCTTCTGCCGTCCAAGATCGGTGAACGGTCGTTACTGGCGTACG
>DATKIS010000588.1:0-4414 GCA_035543975.1 Pyrinomonadaceae bacterium | reverse complement strand
ACGTAGTAGTGTTCACGACTTCACCGAACAAGAAAGAAGACGCGCTTCGTCTCGGGGCTGACGAGGTGGTCGTCTCGACGAATCCGGACGAGATGGAAAAACACGCCGGCAGTTTCGACTTCATTCTCGACGCTGTCTCCGCCGATCACGATATCAACGCCTATATCAGTCTGCTCCGTCGCGACGGGAACCTGACACTGGTCGGGGCTCCGGAGAAACTCTCTGTATCTCCATTCGCCCTACTCATGGGCCGCCGCAGTCTCTCCGGTTCGCTGATCGGCGGTATTAAAGAAACCCAGGAGATGCTCGACTTTTGCGGCGAGCATAACATCACCGCTGACGTCGAAGTCATTCCCATCCAGAAGATCAACGAAGCCTACGAGCGTTTGCTGAAGTCGGATGTGAAGTATCGCTTCTCGATCGACATGGCTTCGCTTAAGTTTGCGTGATCGTCCACACAAAAAACTTGCAGAGCCTGCGAAGCGGGCGATAGCGGTTGCGACTGACAGAACATCATCGTGGAAATGGTTCGACTGTCGGCCGCTCCGCGGGCTCTGAAATAATTTCAACGACGGTTTCCTGGGGTTCCGCAGCGCTCACCCCAGGCTTTACGCTACCGACCGCTCCGCGGGCTCAAACCCATCACAAGCCCGCGCATAATAGGCAAGGGCATAAGTCTTGAGGCAATCCTACCAATCACCCTCCTGCAGCCTTAGAGTCTCAGGGTAAGCGGTTTGAGGTGTTTTGCGTCGAATTTCTTTTATCACGTAGGCCGCCGGACCCACGACCGTGAAGAGCATCAGACCACCAACCATCATGAAACCCAAACCATCCATTTTATTCGTTGGATACTTCTGTAATCCAAGACGGAACAAATTCCCAAAGAGCACCAAACTTAAAATGAAAAATGACCAAACAGTGATGAGGGAAAACATATCACCAAGAGTTCGCCTCTTTTTGGGCTGAACCCACAACAAGCGCCGAGCTTCACCACGCCCTTTGGTATGCCTTTGAGTGTGCCTTCGACTAACAGTCCCTTCTCTCCTGAGTGCAGCACTTGAATCAAAGCACCGTCTCCAGGGTCTAACCAACTGAAGTCACAACGGACTTGATGCTCAGAGAACTTTTCCGCTGAGAACCCGTTCACCTCCCGCGTAACTCCAAGTAGACATCGAGAATCCCGCTCCCCGGTGGTTCGATGACGACGATTCGAAGGGGGTCAGACATAACTATTTGAGTTCCATCAATGGTCGTTGTGCCATCATTCCAGATCGATACTATGGACTTCGTGATGTGCGGGACCTTTTGTCCTCGAAAGGTAACGACGATATCCGGCGAAGGTGCCTTTTGACTCAGAAAGCTGTATGACGAGGACCGGTACGCAAGCTTAGATTCTCTCCTAGAGAACGCTTGTGAAATGCGGGGGAGATGTACCAACTCACGGCTGCGCCACCGATGAGCCAATCACAAAACTTCGACAAAAGATGGCAGGAGGTTTCTCAAATTCTGCATATGCTTGGATCAGATTGGAGCTACAAGTACCTTGGCTTTTGGGTTTCAGCCGACTCCGGCACGATGAGAGGGAACGCGTTCGTGTCAACGTCGGACACGCATTTTGGGTTGAATACTGTGTTTCCGTCGAGCACGTTACGCAAAACTCGATTTGGGTAGTTGTCGGAGTCGAACTGAGACCGACATGATACCAGAGTTGATGTGATGGAGCTCCTGTTGAGACTGTAGGTACATTGCGGAATTTGAGGACTCTATGAGCGGCACCTGAAGGTAAGCTCAGAACTTTTGTGGCCAAACCACGAATCATTTCAGACTTACCTTTAAGTACCCGAGAAGGAACCCACACATTATTGGAGCCCGACGCTCGGCCGTACCTGTTCCTTGACAAGTATCACGCCTTAGCGATAATACGCTCCTGACTATCCTCCTGGGTCGGAATACATTTGCCTTACACGGCCATCGTGACTGGCATCTTATCCTCAATTTACCTCGCGGTTCGATGACCTGACCTCGGAGGGATTCCATCAAAACAGCAAACCCCTGCTGGCTGTCGAAGCCGCAGGACGAGGTGGCCTCATGCCGGATGATACGAATTCGCGCGACCCGAAGTGGTTCCTGCAACGGATGCCGTCGACGTCGGTGCTCGACGAAGTGCTGCAGGGTGATCCGGTGACGCGTCTGCTCGGAATAGCGAAAGACCGTGCAATTGCAAATGAGACGGTGGTCGTAGAACCGCGGGCGAATGCAGATACACAGGCAGTAGCAGCGGCACTCAAGCTGGCTGTGGAAACGGCTAAACGCATCACGGTCGAGGGCGAGAGTCTAACGCTTACCGCAAAAGAAAAAGCTGCGCTCCAACTCTTCATCCTGCTCGTTGCCCGGCCCGCCATCTTCGTACAAAACGGAAAGATTGCGGAGCGACCGGCAAACTGGCCGGAAGTCGCCCGCGATGAAGAACTGCTTCCCCGCATCATCGCAGGCGTCGGGCGCATCGATACCGCCGCCCATGAAAAGTGTGGCACCGGCTTTATTGTGGGCCAGCGTCGCATCGTCACCAACAACCATGTGCTTTGTGCTCTTTTAGGTCGAGGGTCAGGATTTTGGGAAGATCATCCCGGCGAGTTCTCTCAGCTATGCGACCAGGCTAGCGAGTCGTGGTCGACGAAACCAGCCAAGGCGCCTCGATTCGAGCTTCATGGCGAACTCAACTCAACCGCGTCAACTGAGGTGAGACTTAAGCGAGTGCTCGGTCATCATCGTAATGTCGATATGGCACTGCTCGAATTAAGTGCCGAGCCGTCAGGCTCTCGCAGACTTCCGCTAATGGGCACCGAGCCCGCCTCGTTTATAGGCCGGCGCATTTACGTAGTTGGTTACCCGGTCGACGACTCGCGCGACACCTCGGGAGAGCGCACCACGCCGGCGCTCGTCTTCAACCGCATTTTCGGCACCGACGATTCGACCCTGGGAACGAAACGCTTCTCTCCGGGAGTTGTGCTGGGATGGGATTCGAGGAATACCTTCAATCACGATGCCTCGACGCTGCCGGGAAGCTCGGGTTCCTGTATCGTCGACTTCGAGCATCGGCGCGTGGTAGGACTCCACTTTGCGGGCCACTATAGGCTGAAGAGCAACTTCGCCATACCGCTCTGGAAATTCAAGGACGACCCGGTCCTGGCCGGCAATGGCGTGACCTTTGATTGAGGAAGGAAATGCGCGCTCACGCAATAGTCATTGGAATAGACAGCTACACCAATCCCGCGTGGAACCTCACCGGAGCGGTTCGCGACGCTGTAGCTTTTGCGCGGTGGGCGATAACTGCAGGAGGCGTTGACCCTCAGAATCTGATACTTCTTTTGTCGCCGCTGTCTGACGGACCACCTCTGACCGAGCTCCTCAAAGCAGATCAAGGAGCCCCGGATATGTCGGCCCAGGCGAAGGCCGCCACCCGGGCTTCTATCGACGACGCCCTCTACGCTTATCGTAAAGGCGCTGCCAAAGACGCTGATCGGCTGTGGTTCTACTATGCAGGTCACGGACTCGCAGCTCCGTCGCAGGCTCCTGACGCGGGCCCGATCATTGTTCCAACCGACATCGAAAACATCGAACGTTATGTGGAAACCAACCCAATAGGTCTCGAAATATTCCGTGGCTGGATGGAGAACAGCAAACCCAAAGAGCAGTTTTTCTTCATCGACGCTTGCCGCGATGTACTCCCTACCAGCGATAGCAAGGTGCTCAGCCAGCAGCTGCTATGGGATGTGCGGAGTGTCGATGATGATCAGCTGGCCATCCAGAATGTCTTTCTAGCGACGACCGCCGGCCAGCGGGCGAAGGAGATCTACGGACATGGACTGTTTGGTCGGGCTCTCCTGGCGGCGTTGCGTGGACTTGGTCCGGAACTTCGTCCCCCGATCGCCCCACCGGTGGCGGGCCAGCTCGTCTTTAGGCGTTTGCTCTTCAACGACCTGGTCAGGTTCGTTTCCGATGCGGTGAAACGGGCGCAGAAGGATCTCCTGGGAGTGCAGCAGGGAGATCTAAAGGGTGTGCCATACGCCCGCGTCAACCGGCTTGGTGGCGATATTGTGCTCACTGAATTCCGCGCCGATTCGCTGCCAACTGCGAGCCTTGGCGCGCTGGTTGAACCTGAAAATGCACGTCAGTTCGCCAGGATCGAGTTTATTCACTGGGATGATGATCGGGGGGCATGGACGCCGCGCACAATGAACCCTGCGCCAATGGGACCCCCGGTCCCGGAGGTGGCCACCTTTCAAGTCCGTGGCGGAAGCCATCATCTACGCATCACCGCGGATGGTTTCGAAGACGAGAATCGCGAAATCCTGGTGTATGAGGACAAGAGGTTTCCGATCGAATTGCGGCCGCGTTCCGAAGGGGAGCGGGC
>DATKIS010000587.1:0-4535 GCA_035543975.1 Pyrinomonadaceae bacterium | reverse complement strand
GCATCAGCAGTTGACTAAAGCGCTCGAACGTTTGGGTATTACCGTTCCTGATTCCACCCGCAACTGGAAACTTCAGCCGCTCGCGGCCGAATACCCCGTGATCGCGACGCTGCTTGAATACCGCACGGTGCAAAAGGCCCTCACTAGTTACGGCCAAAACATGATCGAACTGGTCAACCCAACCACCCGCCGGCTTCATGCCGACTTCCGGCAGATAGGGGCGCCGACTGGCAGGTTCTCGTGTACCAACCCCAACATTCAGCAGGTGCCGCACGCGGTTGAATACCGTCGTTGCTTCTCCGGATACCCGGAAGGCCGGAAGCTGATCATTGCCGACTACTCGCAGATTGAGCTGCGAATCCTGGCAGAGTTTTCCGGCGATGCCGGCTTCATCCAGGCTTTCAAGTCAGGTGCAGATCTCCATCGGGTAACTGCAGCTGAGGTGTTCAACGTGACCGTAGACCAGGTCAGCCGGGAGCAACGAGACTTCGCCAAGCGTTTGAACTTCGGCGTGGTTTACGGCATCGGCGCCCAACGCTTTTCAATCATGACCGGCTCAACCGTCCCCGAAGCTGAAAATATTCTGCGCAAGTATTTTGCAACCTACCGCGGGCTCGACACTTACTTGCATGAAGCTGCCGAGCGGGCGGTGCGCGACCGCCAGGCCCGAACGGGCTCGGGACGGTTAGTCCGCTTTCGTTACGACGACCAGGACCGCCAGCAGATCTCGATGACCAAACGCAACGGTAAGAACACACCCATCCAGGGCACGAGCGCCGATATTCTCAAGCGCGCCCTGCGCCTGCTACGGGATGAGTTGCGAAACACAAACGCGCAGATCGTCAACATCATTCACGATGAGATCGTGGTCGAAGCCGATGCCGACGAAGCAGCGGAGGTGGCGGTGAAAGTTGAGCGGGCGATGTGTGCGGCCGGCGAGGAATATGTGAAGACAGTCCCGGTGAAAGTGGAAACTGAAATTGCCGATGAGTGGGTGAAGTAAGAAGGGATGAAGGCTGAGGGATGAGGGATGAAAGCTTCCACCTTGGCGGCTTGCCGTCTTGGCGGTTCACTTTTGGCTCGACACTGCACTCTTGCGCCAGATGAGAAAAACCGGGATGCCGGTCAGAACCAGGAGATAACCAATCCCGGATGTGGTCGGTTTTAGCCAGGCCAGATCAACCACCAGCAGCAAAGCCAACCCGATGTAGATCAGCGGGACTACCGGATAACCGAAAGTTCTATATGGCCGTTCCGCCTGCGGCACCTTGCGGCGCATGACAATTACCGCTCCCACCATCAACGCATAAAACACCAGGTCCGCCGAGATAATGTATTCGAGCAGCTGCGTGTAGACGTTGCCATAGCTCACTGTAGCCACGCCGGTCTTGGCGTCGGTGGTAGTGATGACAGTGCGTGGCAGCGTCAAAAACGCGGCCCAGATTCCCTGTACAATGAGCGCAATCGCCGGAACGTTTTGTTGGTTCAGGAGTCCCACCCGCTTAAAGAACAGGTTGTCCCGCGCCATCGCGTAGTAGACTCGCGCGCCCGCCAGTATCAGACCGTTATTGCAGCCAAACGTCGAGATCATGATTGCCACCGCCATGATGATGGTGCCGGGTCGGCCGAAAACAGACTGCATAGTGGCGGTGGCCACGCTATTCACCGGCTTCTGGATAGTGGCCAACGGCAGGGTGACGATGTAAGCGACGTTGGCGAGCAGGTAAAGAGTCACTACCGCAGCACAGCCTATTAACAGAGCCCGCGGCAAGTTGCGTCCAGGGTCACGGACTTCGCTACCCGTGAACGTCACGTTATTCCACGCCGACTGCGCGAACAGCGGTCCGACCATCGCCAGACCCAGCAGCATCAGCAGCGCCGGCATGCCGGTGGCGCCAAGTCCGGGTTGCGCGGTCTCTGGATTCCAGCCATTCGCCACCGGGTTCCACCACGAAGACGTGTAGGCCGCGCTTTGATTGTTCCAACCCAGAAACAGCCCGACCAATATCAATCCAATCAGGGCCGCCGTCTTAGTGAACGTAAACGTGTTTTGAATCAGCTTGCCGGTCTTGAGGCCGCGCGTATTGCTTATGGTAAGGACGATAATCAGGACGATAGCTACGAGCTGGGCGGTGGAGAGACTAATGGCATAACCGAAGAAAAGCGGCTTGGGCGCTATCAGGTAATTCGATTCCGAGATCTGAGGCGCCAGCACTCCCATGAAACGCGCAAACGCTACTGCGACGGCAGCGATCGTCCCCGTTTGAATTACCAGCAATAGAGACCAGCCAAAGAGAAAACCTGCCGCCGGACCATAGGCTTCGCGCAGGAAGACATACTGCCCGCCGGCGCGCGGCATCATCGCTGCCAGCTCGGCGCAACAAAGCGCGCCGGTAATGGTGAGCACTCCCGCCAGGGCCCAGGCCATCAACAACCAGCCGGGTGCGCCGACGAGCCGGGCAGATTCTGCCGAGGTAATAAAGATCCCCGAACCAATCATCGACCCGACCACGATCATGCTGGCGTCGGTCAGACCCAGGCCGCGAACCAGTTTTGGGGAAGAGCTGTCAGCAGCGTCGCTCATGATTTTGGGGACGGTATAGTTTGGAATGTGGCTCAGTGTCAAGAAAAGTTTGACTCCAGGGGCCGACGATTCACGAGAGCACACTAATAAGCAGGAACGACCGCTGCTTTTTCGTGTCACTTCGTGTGCTTTCGTGGATCGACTAGAGGCTAGATGTAATTCGACTAGAGAACCCAGCGCCGTAGCGCGGGATACTGAGTCAAATCTACCCAAACGGTCCGGCAATCACATCTTCCGGGCAGTTGTGGGTATGATCCCGCGCTACCGCGCTGGGTTCTGTAATCGGGTTGGATGCTTCAAACTTCATCAGTACCCGTAAAAGGCCCCTGCTTGACACCCTGCGCAATGCTCCAATAGTCTTGCCTGTTTGAATCTGGCCCAGTTTTTGGTTCTATTAAGCTAACTAAGGGAAAAACGGAATACATGGTCAAGGAACAAATAATTAGTCTGATTACCTCCAGGCAGGCCCACGTTGGGGTGGTTGGTTTGGGTTATGTAGGGTTGCCCTTGCTGGCTGAGTTCGCCCGGAGCGGGTTTCAAGCCACCGGCTTCGAGGTTGACGCTAACAAAGCGGCGACGATTAACTCCGGTGATTCTTATATTGGCGACGTCGACTCCGCGGCGGTGAAAGAGCTGGTGGGAAAGAAGCTCTTGCGCGCGACCACCGATTTTGACCACCTGAAAGAATGCGATGCGATCATTATCTGCGTGCCGACGCCGCTGAGAAAAACGAAAGAGCCAGACGTCTCCTACATCCTCGCCGCCGCCGAGGAAATTACGAAGCGCCTGCATCGAGGGCAGTTGATCATCCTCGAATCGACCACGTATCCAGGGACCACGGATGAAGTTTTGCTACCAATGTTTGAGGAAACGGGTCTGAAGCTGGACGAGGATTTTCTCCTGGCCTTTTCACCGGAGAGAGTTGATCCCGGCAACCCGGAATTCCAGACGCACAACATCCCCAAGGTGGTCGGCGGCGTCACTCCTGACTCCACCGAAGTAGCCGCCTTCCTCTATTCCCAAATTGTTAACGACGTGCACGCCGTGAGTTCTGCTCGCGTTGCCGAAACTGCCAAACTGCTGGAGAACACCTTTCGCGCAGTCAACATCGGCATGGCCAACGAAATGGCCCGGCTTTGTTACGCGCTCAACATCGATACATGGGAGGTGATTCGCGCGGCCGCCACCAAGCCCTTCGGTTTCATGGCGTTTTACCCGGGTCCGGGTATCGGTGGCCACTGCATCCCGCTCGACCCCCACTATCTTTCGTGGAAAGCTCGCCAGCATGGTTTTGATTCTCGCTTTATCAGCTTGGCCGAAGAAGTGAATTCACGTATGCCGGACCACGTGGTGCAACTGGTGGCGGATGGGCTTAACGATGACCGCAAGCCGATGAAGGGTTCGCGCATCTTGTTGTTGGGCGTGGCCTACAAGAAAGACATCGACGACGTGCGCGAGAGCCCGGCGTTATCGATTATCGACCGGCTGCGCGCCAAAGGCGCTGACGTGCGTTACCACGATCCGTTTGTGAAGCAGGTGCGGTTTGACGACGCCCATACCGAAGGCGGTGGGGACCCGATTGATTCAGTCCCCTTGACGGATGATGAACTTGGCTCTGCCGACTGCGTGGTGATTGTCACCAACCATAGCGAAACTGATTATGAACGGGTTTGCCAACTCAGCTCGCTGATTGTTGATACTCGCAATGCGCTCAACGGCGACTTGAGACGCGGGAGTACGGCGCGAATCATCAGACTTTAGGCAAGACAACGTCGATGAAGATGTCTTTCGATTGGCGACTGAGGCGGATGAGCTCAACGGCTTCCAGATACAGACCGATACTATATTGACCACCCATTGCCTCGACTTTAGAATGTAGACATGGGCGTAGAAGAACTTGAACTTGTGGTCTCGCGACTAAATGCGGATGAGTTCGCCCTCTTCTCGCAAT
>DATKIS010000586.1:0-3271 GCA_035543975.1 Pyrinomonadaceae bacterium | reverse complement strand
ATTGCCTTTTCAAAAGTTGCAGCCACCAAGAGATTTTAAGGGTTTTCCGGTTCTTTCCCATTCGTTACCATCGCGTACACGCCGCGTGCTGTTATTTTTGGTCACATATTGGCCAGTTGCCGATAGCAGAGTTTTCCTTTGTCATTTGATTTGGATTTTTACTGCCAACTCCCCTTGGTTGTCACTCCACCAATCTCCCATTCCTGTGGGGTCATTTACATCGTTGACCGTCAGGTGGGCAGTGCCATCTTGGTCAGCGGTGAACTGAAAGTTAGAGCCTGCCAAACGCCATCTTCCGTCGTTCACAGGAAGTTTGCCAGTACCTATCCTTACACATAGAGCCATGAAGGACTGTCCTCGTTGTAGTGGCCCAGTTCGCCCTTGGTTGAATGTTGGATCGGAGCCCCATCCATCGGGTCCCACCCACTTATAAGCGCCGTCACTTGGATTGGATGAGCCGTTTATTCGACCGGTCCCTAAAATCGTAATCGTTTGACCTTTTTTGACTTGGATTTTCGTATCGAAGTCTTGGAGGGTCGTATTAAGTTGAATGTTGTATTCGGCGACCCAATTCGCAAGCTGGTCGCCTGCTTTCTTGCCCCACTCTGTAGATGCGAACTGCGATGCAAGTTGATTGAAATAGACCTTTGCTTGATCCCTGTCGCCAGAAGACATAAGACCTTCGGCTAATGTGTATGTTGCTTGGGCAGTACTGGGTCCAGACGGAAATAATGTCAGGTATCTCTTCGCTGCGTCGGTTCGATAAGACTCACTGTCTTCAGTGTCAATATTCGCCAGGAAGAAGAAATGCTCGTCCTTCTCAAGCGAAGGATCGTATTCTTTGGCTTTAATCAAAGCAGTATGTGACTGCGCCTTATTAGTCTTAGCGAGATACTTCGCCACCTCGTAACAGCGCTTGCTCGCCTCTTGCTTTATGCCCTCATCGAGCACGGTAGCCGTATTCAGTTCCTGCTCGGCTAGAGCGGTCATACCGTTACCGAGATACGCTGCGCCGAGTAGCATATGAGCTTCGGCATTCTTTGGATTAGTTTGGACCTCCTGCTTCAAAAGAATGATCGCTTGATCAAACATTCCAGCGTCAAGGAATTCCTTCGACTTCGTAACCTCTTTCGATCCTGTGCAAGCGGACAGCAAAAGAATTGCCGATAACGCCACTCCGACCATAGTCTTTTTCATCTGAACCTCGGAATTGGGATTTCTGAAGATCCTACTTCTCAAAAGCGAAGCGAATGATTTGAGTACTCTCGATGGTATTGCCATTGCGCGTGGCAGGCAGGAACTTCCACGGTATAGCATCTAGGAGGTTGGGTACCTCGGGTTTTGAAGTCACCACCTTTGACGGTCATAGTAGTCTCCAGTTGATTGCGAAATGAGCCGTCTTTTTGGAGTCCTTCGGGCGTACGCGTATCACTATTCGGGACCAATTATTCGATGCATCTGGGGTTTCAATCAATGAACTCTCGGAAATATTGTCAATTCGAACTAAATCAAACCGGCATGGTGAACCTGGTAGATTGCCGGTAACGTAGACGACTTGAGGGGTTGCCTTATTAGCGCTTACAGCTATTGTCCCGGAGCTTCGGGAGGTATCTCGAGAAGCGCCGCGCAAATGCACAATCAGGTATTTGCCATCTACCTCCCCGAAACCACTCATCGCCTCAGCGCGCGGTCTTTCGACTGGCAATGGCTCAAGCTGGGGTTCCAGGTAAACTGATTCAGCGGGCTTTATTGTCAACCTGCGGGTAGCGGTTTTGTATCCCTTTTTTGAGACAGTTATCTCATACTCTCCGGGTGGGAAAGCGACCTGATTGATGGAACCGGTATACGAACCAACCCCTTGGTTTGCATCTATGCTCTTCAGATTGATCTCCGCATCGGCGACACCAGGTGACACACTCAAAGTCCCTTTCAACAGTTCAAGCGCCACACTGAGCGGCTCGTTCTCACCTGGTTTCAGATCTACGAGTTGCCGCTGCTCGCGGTAGCCTGTCTTTCGCGCAGTAACGATATGTTGACCAAGCTTAAGATTAGTGAGCTTCGCGATTCCGGTGGCATCAACCACGTCTAATTGTTGATCGTCGAAGAAGAGTAGGCTGTCTGGGGGGCTGATGGTAACTGTCAGAGTTGCGAGCTTAGGCCTTGGAGCGGTCCGACTTGGCGCTCTTACAGGTCCTCTTTTAGGTGCCGTCTTTGGAGGGGTAGCGTCGCGCCCACCCTTCTCTTGAGACAGAGAGGTGCTGACAAACGAAAGCAACGAGAGAAACAAGATATGCCAGACTAATCTGACCTTGTGCCTCCTCACAGAACCACTTTCGCCAACGCAGCTAAGCATCCCTCGATCCTCGATTCGTTCTAGCTTAGTTCATCGCGCGGATTACACAACGTGAAGTGTAGCTTTCAACGGTTCAACGAAGTGTCGGGCTGTCGGTTGGAAAGGACGATTCAGCGTTGCGCCAAGCCGACGATAAGCAAGATCAAGCCAACAAGAAAACCGATAGCCCCGAGCGTGATACACCATTGAGCCAGTATGTATGTGGAATCGGTTTGTCCGACTAGGCTTGATAGGCCCGCGTGGGCCATATTTGACCAGTTGCTTGAATAAGTGTAGCCCCACAGAAAAGCGAGGGCAGATACACCGGCGGTAATACCTCCCCAAATTGCAAGTCTATTGGCCTTGCCTCTCTGCAATTCTTGAACGGAACGATGTAGTGCCGAGACTGCTGAAGCATCGTATTCCCTCTTTGGCGTCAAGTCGGCGGCGCAGTTCTTGCAAAACTTGGCTCCCGCATCCACGGGCTTGAAGCAATTTGGGCAATGCGGCGCGAAATGAAGCAGAACCGGAGTTGCACAAGAAGGACAAAACTTGGCATCCTCATCTAAAGGCGTTGAACACTTGGCGCAACTGCTCGCCTTCGTGGCGGTATCAACAGGAGTCCTCACGCGAGCGTTATGAGCGGACCAGTTTCCAACGAGATCAGCGACCGTTATCCAATTGGCCGTTCCCGATTTCAAGAGTTGACTGTACGATGGACCAGATGATTTAGCAGCGACGTAATTGCCCGGCATTTTGCCGTCGCGCAATTGCTTTGCAATCTCTTCCAACGGCAGCTGACCAACGAAGCCTCCGCCCGCGCTCTCGGCGACAAAATAATAATTGGTATGCGGAGAACCAAATGTGTGCAGTTCCATGCGTTACCCTCGACCTTCCATGTGATTCCACATTCCTTATATTTCTCCGTGACGTTCCCCC
>DATKIS010000585.1:0-2214 GCA_035543975.1 Pyrinomonadaceae bacterium | reverse complement strand
AAAAATGGAGAAACCTGGTGGCTTTCCCTGTCAGTCCGCCTCGAGCGGACGACTGACAATAGCCCAGCGATTTATCGCTGGGACGGCCGGAAAATACGACCGAGTTCGTAAAGCGAACGACTGAAAAGACGATGTCTGGCGACTGCACGTCAATCGTCCGCTTCACGGACTAGAAGCCTCTAGCCTCTCCACCCAGCAGTAAACTGCTGGGCTATTTACAGTCGTCCGCTCAACGCGGACTGGGGCAAGGACTTCTTAGTACCCAGGGCCGCAAACTAGGAATTCCAACTCATTGACTCACCGTCAACTCTTCCTCTTCATCGGCAAACTGAAGTTCATACAGTCGCCGATACTGTCCGCCCTTCCCCAGTAATTCCGCGTGTCTGCCGATTTCAGTGATGCGCCCGCCTTCCATCACCACGATTGTGTCCGCTCGCCGAATTGTTGCCAGCCGGTGGGCTATCACGATGGTAGTGCGATCGCGCACCAGGTTCGCGATTGCTTTCTGCACGAAGCGTTCTGATTCCGCATCGAGCGCAGAAGTCGCTTCGTCAAGAATCAACACCGGCGCATCGACCAACAACGACCGAGCAATCGCCAGCCGTTGTCGCTGTCCACCAGAAAGGAAGGTTCCGCGTTCGCCAACAATAGTTTCATATTGCTGCGGCAATTCCATAATGAAGTCATGGGCGAAGGCGATTCGAGCGGCCTCCTCGATTTCAGCCTGCGATGCGTCCGGTTTTCCGTACGCGATATTGTGGCGCACCGTGTCGTTGAAAAGAACTGTCTCCTGCGTAACCAGAGCAATCTGGCGGCGCAAACTCGATATCCTGGCGTCTCGCAGATCGACGCCGTCCCAGAAGACGCCACCCGATACCGGATCGTGAAACCGCGGCAGGAGCTTGGTGAGGGTGGACTTGCCGCCGCCTGATTCGCCCACGAGGGCCACCATCGTCCCCGCCGGAATCTCCAGGCTTACGTCGCGCAAGACTGAGCGTTCCTCGTTTGCATAACCAAAGGAGACACTCTTGAGTTCAATCGACTTCCGCAGCGGCTGCAGTTCGAGGGCGTTCTTCTTTTCCGGCAACTCCGCGTGCTCGTCCATTATTTCCCAGACATGGTGAGCTGCTGCCAGGGCCTGCTCCATCGCGTTTTGCAGCCGCGATAGTTTTCGCATGGGGTCATAGCTGCGAAACAGAAACAACAGGAAAGCCAGGAAGGTCGCCGCATTCATGCGGCCGGACACGATCTCCCGTTGGCCAAAGAAGAGAAGGAAAACAACAAAGACCACGCCAATCATCTCTATGGTCGGCGGAGCAAATCCTGCAATCTTCGCAGTCCGGAGATTGGCGCGGACAATTCGTTTGGCCACGGCGGTGAAGCGCGCTGATTCATGTGACTCGGCGCGGTATGCCTTGACGATGGTTTGGTTCGACAACGCTTCCTGGGCCGTGTCCGTGAGCTCTTTGTTTCCCTCGAAACTCTCGCGCGAGAGATTGCGCAACGCCGTCCCAAACCTGGCGGTGAGCACGGCCACAATCGGCGCGATCACCAGCGAGGCGAGAGTTAGTCGCCAACTGTAGAAGAACGACGCGGATAGAAAAGCTATTAGGGTAAAGCCCTCCCGAATCATGTCGCGGAGTGTGTTGGCCACTGACACCTCAATCGCTGCCGCGCTGGATACCAGCCTGGAAACCAGATAGTTTGTCCGGTGACGCTCAAAGAATGTGGCCGATTGAGATAGCAGGTGACTGTAGAGGTCCTGCCGAAGTTTGAGGACTGCTGACTGGCCGATCTGCGCCATCCAGACGGTGGAAAGATAAGCCACCAATCCCTTGGCCAAGGTGAACACCAGCAGCAAGATCGAAATTGTTTTCCAGGCGCCGACGCCTGAGTCTGGAATGATGCGCTGCAAGCCGAAGAGAGTCTCGGTGCGCTGGCCACCGTCCTGGGCAAACGCCTGATCGAAGATGGGAACAATGAGACCGCCGGTGGCAATCTCGAGCAGGCCCACCAGGAACATCGCAAAGGTAGCCAGCGTGAAGATTTGCCAGTGAGGTTTGATGTACCTAAGCAGTCTTCTGAGATCTCGCATGGGTTCTTGCGTTGTTTACGGTCAGTCGGAGCAAGGAAGGATGAAATACGGCTGTAATAATAAAGGGCAACTATACTTATCGACTCATAATTGCGTCAAGGCGCAGGGTTTTGGAGCAG
>DATKIS010000584.1:0-3696 GCA_035543975.1 Pyrinomonadaceae bacterium | reverse complement strand
GAGCTCCGCATTAATGAATCTCACGGGAGGACGGTCGCGCAGTCTGGCGCCTGTAATCGCGGTTCCCGTATTGATACTTTTCATTCCAATATTCGACACAACCTTTGTAACTATCCTGAGAAAAGTGTCGGGGCGGGCGGCTTCCCAGGGAGGACGCGACCACACCTCTCATCGACTTGTGGCGCTGGGACTGTCCGAGCGCCGCGCGGTGTTCATGCTTTATGGTTTTGCCGCGCTGGCGGGTGTCCTCGGCCTTCTGGTTCAACGCATGAAGCTTGATGTGAGTTTGGCAGCCATCGCAGGCTTTACAGTCTTGTTAACTTTGCTTGGAGTGTATTTGGCCGGAGTAAAGGTTTACGACGAGACTGACGAAGCCCTGGCAATTAAGGACCAATCCTTGTACGGATTCCTCGTCGACCTTTCTTATAAGCGACGCATCTTCGAAGTTCTGCTGGATCTCATTCTTATACTGCTGTCCTATTGGTGTGCGTACGCATTGAAGTTTGGAGCGTTTTCCGGGAACGCCGCCTGGCAGCTTTTCCTGCGCACTTTGCCGGTGCTGGTGTTCGTGAAAATGGCTGCATTTCTCGCAATGGGGGTTTACCGCGGAATCTGGCGATACACGGGACTGGATAACCTCGTCGTCTTCGCCAAGGCTGTCGCCTTAAGCTCGGTCCTTAGTGTATTGGTCATTCTCTTTGCGTTCCGATTTGAGGGATTCTCCAGGACGATCTTTATTATCGATGCACTCTTGATGTTCATGTTGCTGGCTGGCAGTCGCATGGCGTTTCGGTTGTTTAGGCAAGTACTGCCAGTCTCGGGAAGCGGTGACGGGCGTCGAGTATTGATTTATGGAGCAGGAGACGCAGGCGAGCTGGTTCTCAGAGAACTCATAAACAATCGTGAACTGAAGTATGCACCCGTCGGCTTTTTGGATGACGATCCCGCCAAGAGCGGTAAGGTTATTCACGGGCTCAAGGTTTACGCCGGCAATGGTGATTTGAGCGCTCTGTGTCGTCAACACGACGTCAATGAGTTGCTGATCTCAATCAACCGTTTGTCGGATCAACGCCTGCAGGAGATCGTTGGGTTTTGTCGAACCCACGACATCGCGCTCAAGCGGATGAGAATCAACATCGAGGATTTGTCGTAGGTCTCAAAGTTCGGTTAAGAAGAGCTTCAAGCAACTTCGCAGGATAAACTTTGCAGCGACTATGTCTGAGCAGGTAATTCAATTGAAGGCGACTCTGGCGACTAAGATCATTATGATCGTCATCGTCTTGCTTGCGTTCACTTCGTCCTGGTTTGTAGTTCGATGGTACTTAGGAAATACCCTCGCGGAGTATCTCCTGCCGGAGCAGAATCAGCTGGAAACAGCTCAGATGGCGGTGTCATGGGCTCCAAACGATCCTTTGCCTCACTGGCGTTTGGCTAAGTTGATACAAACTAGCCTCCCTTCTGATCAAATCCCGCTGGCCGTAGCCGAGTATGAAAAAGCTGTCAGTCTATCCCCAAATGACTACAGATTCTGGATGGACCTGGGCGCAGCCCTTGAGCAGGCAGGAGACTCCGAAAGAGCAGAAAAAGTACTGCGGCAAGCAGTGAAGCTAGCGCCGTCTTATTCGTATCCCAGCTGGCACCTTGGAAATCTTTTGCTTCGGGAAGGGCGTTATCCGGAGGCCTTTGCCGAATTGCGCCGCGCCAGTGAAGCCAATGATGAACTACGGCCACAACTATTCAATTTGGCGTGGCAGGTAAACAAAGACGATTTCGAGGCCTTGTTAGACGCGATTGGAAAAGCTCCAGAAACGCGGGCGCAGCTCTCGCAGTACTTGTTTTCGCGAGGGAAGTTCGATGAGGGTCTGCGTTTGTGGAATAGTCTGACCGAAGGGGAAAGGAAAGCCAACCGGGCCGCCGCGCTATCTATGATCGACAGTCTTATTGCGGCAAAGCGTTATCATCAGGCGATGGAAATTTGGAATAGCGTGGCCCCCGAAACTGCCCAGACTGACATGGGACATATCAGTGACGGCGGTTTTGAAGAGAACCTGGGCCAGGGCGCGGGGGTTTTTAGTTGGCAGTACCAGTCCACCCCTCAAGCGCAGACGGGAATCGACACCAACGTAGCCCGGGCCGACAGCCACAGCTTCAAGATCGTTTTTCAAGTTCGGTCTCGTCTTGAGGCGATCAATTTTACCCAGCTCGTTCCAGTCCAACCCAATACGCAATATGACTTGGACTACTATCTAAAGACCGACAAACTGGTTAGCGCGGCCACGCCGGTAGTCGCAATCCTAGATGCGGCCGACGAGTCGCCGTTAGTATCCTCAGCGGCTGCGCCAAACGGAGATAACGATTGGCAGAGAATCTCTTTATCCTTCAAAACCGGCACTAAAACCGAAGCGGTGAGGCTGAAGATCAGCCCGACATCGTGCACCGACAACTCAGTTTGTCCAATCTTTGGGACCGTTTGGTATGACGACTTCGAACTCAAGTCTCGGAAGTAGTGCCTTGGTGCATCAGGAAGCTGCCCCCGGCGTTACTCTGCCCCCGACAACGCTGGGGATTAGGCACACGCTGGCGAGCCGGTTCGCCTTTCTACTCCTGTGTGTGGCGATCATTCTCTCAGCCCTCGCATATGGGACGGTTCACTATTGGGCGTTGGCCGTGTTCTTCCTTGGTGCCGTGCTGATGTTGATTTTATGGCTGGCTGATGGCTGGGCGCTGGGAAGGATCCGAATTAGTCGAAATGTCCTACAGTTATCCCTCTTGGGGATGTTTTTGCTCGGCCTGATACAGTTACTTCCCCTCAGAAGTGCCGAAACTGCAGGCATTTCTTCGCTGCCTTTTGTCAGAAGCTTATCTCTGGATCCATACGCCACTCGGTTCATTCTCATTCAGGTGGCAGCATTACTTATTTATTTCGCCGCCACTCTTGTCTTCGTAGATACTCCAAACCGTCTGAGACTTCTAGTTAGGACTATCACGATATTCGGCTTCCTTTTGGCAGTCTTTGGACTGACTCAGTCATTTACCACCAGTAAGGTTTATTGGATTCGAGAGTTGCCGCAAAGCCAACCCTTCGGACCCTTCATTAATCGGCACCACTTTGCAGGTTATATGGAATTGGCTATGGCCTTGCCGCTGGGACTGCTTTTCTCCGGATCGTTGGAGAAGGAAAAGAGGTTCATCTATCTCTTTGCAGTAATCCTGATGAGCGTCGCGTTGATAATGACTAACTCAAGAGGTGGTCTCATCAGTCTGATCGCGGAAATACTCTTCCTTGTCGCGGTCGCAGGATTTCGACGTCGAACAACGAGGCGGAAGTCTTCGGAAAAGAGCTCGAGGATAAAAAGTGCGGTAGTAAGGGCAGGCCTCGCATTCGTGCTTGTTGTTTCGGTCTTGGGAGCCGTCACGATGCTGGGTGGTGAGAGCGGCTTAACTCGGCTTCTGGGATCTCTTAATACCGACGACCCGACGACCGGACGAGCGCACTTTTGGTCCGTTACGGTAGACATCATCAAAACACACCCGATATTGGGGATAGGCTTGGGAGCGTTTAGCGTTGTGTATACCGGCTATGATTCCCGCAATGGGCTGTTTCGGCTGGAGCAAGCGCACAACGATTATTTGCAGGTCTTGTCGGACGGCGGAATCGTGGGGGCTGCGCTGGGGTTGTTTTTTGTTTTCAGTCTG
>DATKIS010000583.1:0-3872 GCA_035543975.1 Pyrinomonadaceae bacterium | reverse complement strand
CATTCTTCCTTTTCTTGGAGTATGTCTCTGAACTCCGCCATAAACCTCTCGACGAGCCGGACGACCAGGTCGGCAGCCATCGGTTCATACTGGTAGCCACCTTCCCTGCCGCTGCGCACAACTCTGCCGACCAGCAAGAACACTTCTTCCGGATCGAAGGGGACGAGGTACTCAAGCATTTGCAGCAAGTAGTGTGTAAGGCGTGGGTAGCCGAAATCTGATAGCAGCTCAAGCACTCTGCGCGACTCGCGCAAGAATCTCGTCCGCTCGGCCGCGCCGAGCGGAATTTTCTCTGCTTGATCGCTTGAGGAGTTTTTATACGCCCCTGAAAAAAAGTAGACATGCATGCAAACCTGCTCGGCTACCGCAGCTAGCTTTTTCGCCTGTTCTTGATCCTCAGCGCTCCAGGCTTCGGAGACGGCCGCGGTGTGGTTCTCCACCAGCGCTCGCATGAGATCCCTCACGGACTCCAGCACATGCTCTAGAAGAGCAAAAGAGCCTCTGCGGACAGAGTCCTGTTGTGGATTCGGCGTCTCGATTGGTCCGATGTTGAGCCAATTTCTGACATCGAAAACAATTTGATTAGCTTCGGTACTATAAGTCGCCGGGTTCTCGGCAATCCTATTGACCATCTCGCCGCAAATTGGTTGGTTCTGCCAAAGATGAAGGTCGGCGAATATTGAAGCGCAGCGTCTACGGACGTCGGCGGCACCGTCGCCATCGCGAACGCGTTCGAAAATGGCACGGACGCAACTAGTCACGAGATCTGGTTGATACGGGGCTAGATGGTCCAACGTTCCTACAAGCATCCCTTGCAAGACGCCTCGGCTGTTATCTTCCTTGCTTACTTGCTCCAGTAGCTGCCACATAACCTCCGGCGCTGTGTAGTACAAGGAGCTCAGGTGAAGTACTACGTGATAACGCACCGCTGGCACGTCGTCGGTCGCCAAGCGTCGTATCGCTTCTAAGAGGCGCACATCAGCACACGCAGCATGCCTGCCAAGTCTAGTCACTCCATGCGCAGCGTCGACGCGAGCCGCAGGACTGCCCCAGCTGGGATGACTGTCGAAGTTCTTATCGTACTCTGGATGATGAACCGGCGATGGATAAGTTGATACTTCGAGCAATACTGCTTTAATAAATTTCTCGCCTTCTGATTCACATGCAATCTCTTTAAATTCAGCTGCCGCACGGCAAGCCGTGGCAAGATACCCCCAAGCCAGATCGCGCTGGCGTTCGTGTACACCGTCAGCCTCCGCACTCTTCAAAGCCTCATGCAGCGACCGCAAAGAAGGCAGCACTTCCTCGACGTCGGCACTGGTCGGTGCCGTATTAAGGAATTTTGAACCGAACTCTTGGGCGGGATCTGAAAGTATTGACAGGCGGCGACTCTGCACTTCCTCCACCGCGACTCCTTGATCCTTAAGGTAGTCTTCGTCTGTGTAAGCGCGGCTATAAAAGCCACCTGATTTGAAAGTTGGCTCGTTGGGCGGCACCTTTTGCTCCGCTTCCAATTGTGCGAGCAATGTTCTTGCTTTATCGGTAACCATTAATCCGGGATCGAGGCACCCTAGTAGGCGGTTACGTGTGTACTCGGGTTCACCCCATCCCACCTCGTTTGCCGCAATCGGAATGGTCAAGATGGCGTCTTCAATTCGCCGACGATGATCACGCGGCAGTTTGCCGAAAACCGACCGTAAGAAATCACCCAGTGCCCGCGTGGTATCGAGATTCAACAAGATCGGCTCGGCCCAAGCGAGCGAATTCACCTCGAGCCCGAGAGTGTTTGGGACTTTGGATCCTACTCTTAGTAGTCTTCGCCAGAGGGCTGCCGCGCGGTTTTCCGCAGCAATCAAATCCAAAATCTGTCTGCGTTGCTCCGTTGGCTCTCCTTCCATACTTATGCGCTCGAGGTAAGCTTGGAAAATATCAAGCATCTTCCCCACATCGTCTTGATGGGCGATTCCCTCGTCCCATATTTCGCTATGATCGGTTCTAATGAATGCCTGGCGGCCGGCAAAATCAAATTGTTCCGGAGGGCCGCCGCTAGCAGTGACGCTGGTACCGCCGCGATCTTCAGCGTAGGTATTCAGTGCAGCAATAAGGGCGCGCGTGGCGTGGAGTGGCGCGCTCTCTATAAAATCTTTGTACTTTTCGACGAGAGAGTACCGAGCCAAGGCATAATCCTGTCTCCGTGTAGAAGTCATGCCAAAAATGCGGGATGGCATGACCGCTGTCTTTTCGTCACTTAAGTCAAACAAGGTGAACGCCGCCCGATAAACGTCCTCGACCAGCGTTGGGTCGAGGCCGATTAGACGCTGCAACTCATTGCTGATACGGAACAACTCCTCATGACCAAATTCAAGGACATGGTCCGGCTCTAGGCATCTGCGCAGGACCGTCGCGGAAGCCGCAGGGTCACTCTCGAAAGTGCGGCAGACTGCCTCTATGCCACCGATCACAAGCCATGAGTCGCGCGTCTCTTGACTTAGAGCGAAGTCCAATAGTCGGCGAGCGACCCTGCCGGCGAAGTGCCGCTGCTGTTGGGTAAGAAGTTGCGGCTGTTCGCACATCGTGAGTAGCACGGGCCGCAACGCGTACACCGTGGCTATGCGTGGGTCATTGGTGCAGAGATCCAACAGCTCCGCCCACGGCGGTGCGGATGCGCCAACCAACTTATCTCTCGAGTCGGTAGCCGCGACAAGAATCGCCCCGGCGACGTGCCGCAAGGTCTTTTCAGACGTTTCACGAATTCTTACATCGGTGTTTGATAGGCCGTGCACCAGCGGCACGAAACCAGCCATATCTTTAGCCAAATCGACGGCGACTGTCGGCCCAATAAGCTTCCCGATCTCCGGGATCTGCTCCGATCGGATGACATGGAAGACCGCGTCCCAGAATAGGTCTTTGTTTCGCAACCATTCGTGATCGAAATGCATAACGATGCTCGGCCGAATTGCCATCACGATTTCCGGCTCTTGCTCAAGTCGTGCGATAAATGACTGCGTAGTCCCTCGCAGCAACAAGCGGGCGACGCTGTAGTCAAAGAGCATGTGATGGGCAAAAGTCAGGACGCTTCGGTCCGCGGGTGCATCAGGCGTCGGTTCCCACTCGGACAGAATGTGTGAACTCAATATGTCGTCGAGTGTTCGGCTGAGCGCCGGCTCGTATGCGACTTCCCGGCGATTCACGCGCAGGGAGCGAGTTCCAACCATAGCTTCCACTGCGCGTATAAGGAGGGCTTCGCGCGCGTCCCCTTCACGATCCTGACGGATGACTCGCTCCAACCAATATCGATCGAGAAGACCTATCTGCGTTTCAATCGGCGTCAAGCTCTCGACCCTTACTCCGCCGCCGAGCAGCTCGCCTGCTAACCTAACGTTAAACGGCACGAGTAGTAGCTCGCGCAGGCTGTCACTAGCCTTTGAGGCTAGAGCGGCGAGTTCAGGGGACTGTTGCTCAATCTGCTTCCACTCCTCGGCGTCCAAGAGCCGTATGTTTAGATGAGACAGGTTGTAGAACCGAGGAGCTTTAAATTCTGTTGGCGGTTCGCCGGCGAACAGATCGTGAAGTTTTACGTTGTGGCGCAGATCGAATTTACGAATGGAGGCGACGACCCGCCAGCGACTGGGCACTCTGAGGACGCTGGCCAGCAGATCGTAGAAGGTTTGGGCCGAGGCCTCGGAGCGCGCCGCGTCGAGCGCGTCAATGACCAAGAGTGCCGGCTCATTTCCAGGCCAATTGTTCAGAATTTCAACAAACTCGCGCACCAGGCCCAGTTCGAGACGGAGCTCGCCCAAGCTTCGTGCTTCTAACCTGTCAACTGCGAGGAAGACTACGTCGCGGCCCTCATTAATAAGTGTGCCAACCAA
>DATKIS010000582.1:0-2619 GCA_035543975.1 Pyrinomonadaceae bacterium | reverse complement strand
TTGGCAATGAGTAGGGGCCGGCCTTTGAGCTCGTTTCCGCCCTGGAAGGCCCCCGTAACCACCGCCGCACGGTGCGCGCGAAACCCGCGCTTCCAGACTGGTGACGAGGCAGCACGAGATTGAGGCGTTCGGCCGGTTGGCCAGTTTCTGCGCCTCCGGATTCGACTTCGTTAATCACGCTTTTCAGGTCATCTCGAAACTCCGACATCTGCTGGTAGCGTTTGCGGGGTTCCTTCTCGATCGATCGATCAATGAGCTTCTGCAACCGAGGTGGGACATCGGAGCGCACTTCCCCGAGCAGCTTTGGCGTCTCGTGCAGCACCGCGTAACGCACCTCGACAGCGGTAGAGCCCTTAAATGGCCAGGTTCCGGTCAGGAGTTCATACAACAGGACTCCGGTGGAAAAAATGTCAGCGCGATGGTCCACATACCTGCCGGTGGCTTGCTCGGGTGCCGCGTAGGTAGCGGTGCCGTAGGGCTCACCAACCGCGGTCAATTCGGTATGATGGATTCCTTCAACGTGGGCTGCTTCATCATCGAGGAGTTTGGCCAGACCAAAATCCAGAACCTTTACCAGCCCATCGTCCGTGACCATCACGTTACCCGCCTTAATGTCGCGATGGATGATGCCTCGTTCGTGGGCCACTGCCAGGGCGTCCGCTACCTGGAGGGCGATTGACAGGGCGCTGCGAAGTTCCAGCGGGCGGCCCGCGACCAACTGGCGCACCGTGCGGCCGCTGATGAGTTGCATCACAATGAAGTGGACGCCCTCGGTTTCGTTCAAATCGAAGATGGTGCAGATGTTGGGATGGTCTAAGGAAGAGGCCAGTCTGGCTTCGCGCTCGAAACGTTTGAGGTTGGCGGACCGGAGAGTTAAGTCCTCCGGCAGGACTTTGATCACTACGTTGCGGCCGAGCCTGGTATCGAGGGCCTTGTAAACCGTGCCCTGGCCGCCCTCGGCTATCTTTTCGAGTATGCGGTAGTGAAGTAGCGTTCGTCCGATCATTTTCTGTAGCCGGCTCGCTGCATGGTTACCGGAACTTCTGGAATGCAGCCACTCTCGCTCAATTTGCAAATCTCATCAAGTCGGGAGGAGCTGATTCGGGAAAAGATTGGAGGGCGGCGGGCCATCTCCTGGGAGAGCAGGCATCCCGGCTGCGTTCCCACGAGGTGCGGAGCAACGTCTTACTTGAGCGCGTAAAAATATAGTTTGAAGCAGAGTAGGGTTCGAGTAAGCTCATCGGAAAATCTCGGGAGCATTGTAGCTAACTAAGTGTTGATGAGGCATAACATCCAGGGTTTGAAGGTTGCCATGCTCGTGGCCTGCCTTTCTACTGGCCTGGCGATTTCTCTGCAAGCCCAGAATCCAATCCCCGAACGGGAGCGACCCAAACTCAAGGACTTCGGCTCCAGCCTCAAACATCTCAAGTGGGATCCCAGTTCCAACGCCGCCGTAGAAACAAAACCCACCAGGAAGAAGACGGAGTCGGACGATGATGTGGTCAGGGTAGAGACCACCCTCGTCGTCAGTAACATTCTGGTGTTGGACAAACAACTGCGGGTCGTGCCGGGCTTGACCCGCGAAGATTTCATCATCACCGAGGACGGCCGGCCGCAGGAGGTAGGCGCCTTCTCACTCGGCGATGATGGGAGGATACCGCGCTCGATTGTTCTGATAATTGATTACAGCGGCAGTCAATTGCCCTTCATTCAAACCAGCGTCCAGGCGGCCAAGACTCTGGTCGACAAACTCAACCCACGCGACACCATGGCCATCGTTACAGACGATGTCGAACTTCTGGTGGACTTCACGCGCGACAAGGAACTCCTCAAAAAGAAGCTCGACTCGCTAGAGAAGAAAGCTACGTCAGCTTCAAACACTCAGAAAGGAAAGTTTGGTCGGAGCGCTCAATACAGCGCCTTAATGGCTACGCTTCACGAGGCCTTCAACGATGAAGACCAGCGCCCGGTTATCATCTTCCAGACCGATGGCGATGAAATGAGCTTTCTCCGTAACACCACCGTCGGCCCGGGAATGCCACCCAATCTTCCGCCCGATTTACAGGAGCAGTCACTTAAGAACGCGAAGTTCTTCCAAAAACTCTACCAGAAAAATATGAGAGAATTCAGTCTTAACGATATCTATAAGACGGCTGAGAACTCGCGGGCCACCATCTATGCAATCATTCCCGGCACCAGATTGATAGGGCTCAAGCCGGAACAACAGTTGGCAAGATTTAATGCCAATCGGGAGCGAACGGCACAGGTCTGGGGGATTAAACCAGACATCAAGAAACGGGTTGATGAAGAGTTTAGCCGCTATCCTCCGGAGGCAGTAAAGTACCTGGTTGACCGCTCGGTGGATATCCAGTTGGCCCTGGCAGGAGTGGCGCACGTGACAGGTGGCTGGAGTGATTTCCTCGAAGATCCAGCTCAGGCGGATTCAGTCTATGAACATATCTTCTCCGACATTAGCCGTCGTTACGTGATCGGCTACTACCCGAGCAACAAAGAACGGGATGGCAAGCGGCGCAAGATCAGCATTGAGGTGCGAGGTCATCCGGAGTATGTGGTGTGGGGACGAAAATCTTACTACGCTCCCCAACCGGAATAGGAAGC
>DATKIS010000581.1:0-2314 GCA_035543975.1 Pyrinomonadaceae bacterium | reverse complement strand
GGGGTGAGTGGTTCCCGCCGTTTCGCACCAAGAAGACACGGAGAACACAGAGGAGGCACCGAGAAAAATTGGAATTCGGGACTACTCAGAAAATTCTGGCATTTCAGTCTATCGGGGCCTAAACTACTTTCCATTCCGATCTTGAAGACAAACCAGGTGCTCAAAGTGGATCACGACAGTCGGCGGCGTCAGAATCCTGAATACGAACCCGAAGGATGGCGAACTGAGGATACCGCTCTCGCCCCGGACGAGCGTCAGTTTAGACGACGTCACCGCACCCAGCCTGACGTTCGAGATCAAAGCCTCATCCTGGAGCTGCTGGGCCGAATAAACTACAAGATCATCAAGGGCGACCGAGTTTACGTTGAAGTCGGCGGGGTCGTTTACAAGACTCTATACGGTGGTTATTGGCGTAGCGTCTTTACGGGCATTGAGCATTATCTGCTGAAGTGTGAAGAAGTGTCGGGCTCGATTTGGACGGATGGCAGCGCGGACGCCGCCGTGGTTGACCTGCCCATTGCCTATTCCCAGGAGGGGTGGACCGCGAGTGGCCACTCGCTCTCGTTCATGCTAAGCCGGGATTAATGCAAGGGGGAAAGGGTAAAGGGGAAGGGGCAAAGGGAAAAGGGGAAGGGGGTAAAGGGAAACGTTAAGCCCAACATTACAGAAAGCATTTCTTTCCCTTTACCCGATCCCATTTTCCCGTTTTTCCCGGGGGCGTTAGGTCCAACCTGAAGGACAGAATGTCCGCTTTGCCCTTTACCCGTTCCCCTTTATCCCTGATCCCCTCTTCCCCTGTCCTTCTCCTACTTCACTCCACGAACATTCAGTTTGAGAACCACTTCGTCGCGGATCAGATTATCGGCGGCACCGGCGTAGTTGATTCCGAAGTCTTTCCGGTTAATGGCGAAAGTGCTCTGCACTGTGATTGCCCCCGCGGTAAACGCGATGGTCGCCGGAAACGTTATCGACTTCGTCACGCCGTGAAGTTGCAGATTCCCGGTAACCGTATGACTCGCCCCTTTATCTCCACCCGGCTTTATCTCGGTCGATTCGAAGGTCGCTTCCGGATACTTCGCGACGTCAAAAAAGTCCGGCGTCTGAAGATGTTTAGTTAATCCTGGATCGTCTGTCTGCACCGAACTCGTTTCGATTGTGATCTTGACGTGGCTCTTTTCGGGCTGGCCGGTGTAGTCAATAACTCCGGAAAACTTCTCAAAAGAACCGTGGTGAGTCCCAGTGACCTTCGAGGCATCAAACTCGATCTTCGAACTGTCAGGCTTGATCAAGTACTTTTCTGATGAAGCAGCCGGGGGAGCAGAGGAGACAGGGGCCGCCTCGCTGGTGACCGCTTTTGGTTTGTCTGACGCCGGGTTTGAACAAGAACCGACAAGTAAAAGGGTGCACAGAATGGTCAGAATCAGGGTTGCGCGCGCCATAGAAATCTCCTGCTAAGACAAAGTTGTATTGCTGATTGAGACTAGTAAACAACACCCTTGTGATTATGACAAACCGAAGGTGTGCGTGTTCGTGTCAGAAATCGAAATCGAGTTACGAGTTCTGTTTCTTAACGGACGTAGTCAGGCCCTCGAATTCTTCGAGGCTTCGTGGCCAGTCGGAGCGGAGGAGTCGCGAGAGAGACCGGTCGGCGAGGAGCCTTCCGCCAGTCTGGCAGGTTGGGCAGTAGTTGGTTTCGTTTGAGGCGTAACGAATTCGCTGGATCCTGGCGCCGCAGCGCGGACATGGCTGTTGGTACCGCCCGTGAACCGACATCTCTGGACGGAAGGCTGTCACCTTTGCGGGGAAGGTGTCGCCGGTTGCCGCACGCAGCAGCTCGGTCCACTTCGTTAGCGTCGCTCGCGTGGTTTCAAAGAGACGCTCGATTTGTTCTGAAGTGAGTTTCTGAGTCAAGGCGATTGGAGAGAGCAAGGAATCGAACAGGATTTCGTCTGAGTAAGCATTGCCAATGCCGCTGAATAGTCGCGGGTCGGTGAGTGCCCGTTTCAAGGTGTGGTTTGCCGAAGTGAGTACGCGCGCAAAGTTTGCGAGGTCGGTTGCAAAGACCTCCAACCCACCCGGGTCGATCAGCTGAAGATTCTCGCTGGTGACCAGTTGCAGTGAAGCGCGTCGTTGAGAACCAGCTTCAGTGAGCGAAAGCGTGCCGCTGGTGAATTCAAAAGCGGCGAGGCCGGGATTCTTCGGAGACTTCGAGATCCTCGCCTTGACTGAGCCTTTCCCCTTGCTCGAAGCAGAGGCCTTGGCGTCACCTTTCCAGTGAATGCGGCCGGCAATCATCAGATGCAACACCAGCCAC
>DATKIS010000580.1:0-5339 GCA_035543975.1 Pyrinomonadaceae bacterium | reverse complement strand
CGCTCAAGACCTTACCACCCGCTCACGCAGGTGGTTCTGACAACTACCCACCGCTCAAGACCTGACCACCCGCTCACGCAGGTGGTTCTGACAACTACCCACCGCTAAGACCTACCCACCCGCTGACGCAGGTGGTTCTGACAAACCCACCCGCTAAGACATTTTCCTGTTGCTTAAAACTCATCCTGGGTTAATATGCGGGCTCGAGCTTCCCCGACCTCGATTGCTGCAGTAAACGCCGACTAAGTGCTCCCCGCCAAGTCGGCAGCCCTTCAACCAGGAATATTAGTCGCAGTTAACAATTGAATATGTACAAACGCATCTTCCCCCAGTTGCTGCTCCCCTTGATCCTCTTTGGCGTAAGCCTCCTCTTGTTGCCGTCCCACGCCTTCGCGCAGGAAACCCTTCCGAGTTTGGTCAAACGCGTTAAGCCGATCGTAGTGGCTATTGCCACTTACGACGCGCAGGGTGAAGCGCTGATGACTGGCAGCGGATTCTTCGTGCGTCCGGGTCAGGTGGTCACCAACCTGCACGTAGTTCGCGGCGCTAAGCGATGCGAGATAAAAACCCTCGAAGGCAAAGGCAAAGTCTTTCCCGTGGCCGGCACCCTGGCCGTCGACGAAGAAGGCGATCTGGCGCTCCTGAGCGTGGAGATGCCGCCTGAGCGGGCCCGCGCCGGCGACGTGTCGGCGGTTCTTCCTGACGAAGGTGAAACGATTTTCGTGATCGGCAATCCTTTGAAACTGGAAGGCTCGGTTACCGATGGCATCGTTTCCGCGGTTCGCGAGGTGCCAAACCTCGGCAAGATTATTCAGATCACCGCTCCTACTTCACACGGCAACAGCGGCAGCCCGGTGTTCAACCTGAAGGGCCAGGTGATTGGCGTGGTCACTGTAAAAGTGACCAACGGCCAGAACATTAATTTGGCCATCTCCTCGGCGCGGCTGGAGAAACTGCGCGCCGGACAGCTGCGCCCTTTTCCTACCAGGGACAAAACCAGCGACGTCGGCGACTCGTCGTATCGCACCGGGTTGGAATCTCTGTGGCTGGGTAACTACGACAATGCCCTCGGCCATTTTGAAACGACGGCCTACCGAAACCCCAAGCGGGCGGACGCGTGGGTGCAGGTTGGCTATTGCAAAGTGAAACAGGGAAAAGCGGCGGAGGGGATTCGCGCCTACCAGCAGGCACTCGAACTCCAGCCAGACTCAGATGAGATACACAATAAGCTGGGGGACGCGTTTTACTATGCGGGCCGATTGCCGGAAGCGATAGCCTCCTATACCCGCGCCGCCCACCTCAGACCCGACAACGCAGACGCGCACTACAACCTGGCGGTAGCCTATTACGAGAGTGGGAATCAAAGACTCGCGTTATCCGAAGCCAGGATATTGCGACAACTCGACGGTAAGCTCTACGAGAAGTTTGAAAGCGAAACACGCCCGCACTGAGGAAGGAAGCAGGAGGCAGAAGGCAGAAGGCAGATTTTCCATATATCATTTGACATAATTTGACATTTCTCATTTACCATTGAAGGAGATGGCTACCTTTGTAAGGAGATGGCTGCCATTGAAGGAGATGGCTCGATGGCGACGGTTTGCGGCGACGGTTCGGCGATGACAAATGAGAAATGTCAAATGATATATGGAAAATCTGTCCTTCTGCTTACCGCCTCCCACTCCTCTGCCGCCTGCCCAACTCCCTACCCTACCCGCCAGCCGGGCCAGTGAACACTTTGCTATCGATGCTCTTGGGATTACCCAATACCACAAAGCGAATGTTGCGCATATACTTTTGACTCACCCGCTGAACATCCGCCGGTGTGACCGCGCTTAGTTTTTCAATGAAACCAATAGAGTTGCGCCAGCCCCCACCCAGCAATTCATATTGGGCCAGCTCGCCCGCCTGCGCTGAGTTAGTCTCCTGACCCATGTAATACGAAGTCAGATACTGGGCTACCACTGCCTGGATATCGTCATCAATCACTGGCTCTTTTTGCAGGCGTCCAATCTCATCGAGCATCAGCTGGACCGACTGATTGGCATCGACAGCCGTAACGTAAAGTCCGCCAATGTTAGCGCCCTGATTCCGCAGAAATGCGTCTGGCGCATAGGAAAGGTTCCTTTTCGCCCGCACCTCCTGAAACACGCGATCCCGCAGAATCGAGCTCGCAATGCGCATCGGATAGATGTCCGGAGAGTTTGGCGCCGGCGCCGTGAAGAGGCCCTGAACGTAGTTTGTTGGCAGATTGCGTGGAGTGACTTCCACGGTTGATTTATCAAACGCGAGTTGCGGCACCGGATCAAATTTGTAACTTCCGCGCGGCAGCTTGCCGAAACTTGCCGTCACCAGCGCCTTCACTTTTGCCGCATCCAAATCGCCGACAATAACCAGTAACAGCCGCGACGTCTCCAGTATCTTCTGATGGTAACGGCGCAGGTCTTCCGCCGTTAACCGGCTGACTGACTCGGCCGTCCCTTCCATCCGATTCAGGTATGGGTGGTTCGAATAAGCGACCCGCTCCTGGAGCCGCTGTAAATAAGTGTCGGGATCGTCGGTGTCGTCGCGCAGGGAAACCACCAGACGTTCCTGTTCCAAGGCAACGTCTTCCTTGGCGAAGGACGGATGCAGCGCGACGTCGGTGAACATTTGCCACGAGCGGTCGAAATTGGGTCGGGTACAACGCAGGGACAACACTGAATAGTCATAGTTCACGCTAGAGCCAACCACCGTCCCCATGCGCGACTGTTCATCGCGCATCTTGTCACGCGGGAAGGCCGTACTTGCTTCGGTGGCGGCGTCCAGCATCAGGGCTTCAATCCCGGCATTCTCGGCAGTGATGTTGCGCGAACCACCCTTGATGAAGAGGCCGGCGGCTACAGTCAAACTCCCTTCCCGTCGTTTGACCAGGACTTTTAGTCCGTTTACTTCAAACTCTGTGACCAGAGCAGCTTGCTTGGCTACCAGGCTCTGAGCGTTTTGCAGATTGCGAGCGGGCTCGGGCTGGCTAGTCTGTCCGCTGGAAACTGAAGCGGAGCCTGCGATCAGTGAAAGCAGGAGCAGCGCGACGACCGGGAGGACACCGGACGTGCGCCCGCCGAACTGCTGCGAGTCTGTTGCTGCACCCTTGTTCTTAATAGTTGTTTTGCTCATTTACCTATCAACTCATCTGTCTGGATTTTGACCTTGTCCTGGGCTTCCGCGGAGAGCAATGCCAGGCCGACGTGAGGCTTTTCCTGAATATAGGTGGTTACATAACGGCTGATGTCCTCTCGCGACGTAGCCCGCAGGCGTCCGAGGTAACCGCGAAAGTATTCCAACCCGGTAGACGACCACCAAAAGCTCAGCGTATGCGAATAGTCGCTGAGTTTCTCGCGCGAATACAGATCGTCTGCTTCCAACAATGCTTTGGCGCTCTCGAGCTGTTCGTCGGTGTAATAGTCCTTGTCGTTGAAGTGCGCGACCTCGTTGTAGATCGCCTTGATGGCCGCGTGCGCCTTATCAGGTGTGGTCTGAACAATGATTGAGATGGGACCCACGTTACGTTGGGTGTAGTAGCCAATCCCCGCGCCGGCGGTGACGCCCGAGTCAACCAACGCTCGCTGAAAACGCGAGTTGGGCTGGGTCAGGATGAAAGAGAAGACGTCGGCGGCGTAGGTAGCCGCATCGTCTTTGCCGATCGAGGGCCCGTGCCAGCCAATATTGATGATCACGTTTTGCACCGGCTGCGTGATAACCACGCCTTCGCTTTTCGGCAAGGGCGGATGTTCGACGAGCGGAAACTCGACAAACGGGTCCTTCTCGCGACGCGGCCAATCGCTGTAAAACTCCTGCACCAGTTTGAAGGCTTCTTCCGGATTGACGTCGCCCGTAATCACCAGAGCGGAATTATTCGGCACGTAATAACGGGATTGGATCAGGCGCATCATCGCGGTAGTAGCGGTGGAAACTGTCTGCCGGTTGCCCAACGGCTCCTTGCGGCTCGGGTATTTGAAATAGAGCCGATCGTTCATTTCCTTGTTAAGGAAGTAGAAAGGATTTGATTCGTTGCGGTCGATCTCGCCAATAACAACTTCGCGTTCGCGCTCAAACTCGCGTTCGTCAAACAGCGGGTAGCGAATCGAGTCGCGCATAAACTGCAGTGCGGTGCGGATGTTTGGGCTGGTAGTCGTGAAAAAGTAGTTGACCACCTCTTCGCGGGTTGAAGCGTTGTAGGCAATTCCCAGCTGGCCAATCTTCCGCAGATACTCTTCCTGGTTAGCCACCGCCCGGTTCGTCTTAAAAAACATGTGCTCGTAAAGGTGGGAAAGTCCGTTCAACTCCGGCGGCTCGGTAAACGAACCGTTGCGCGCCGCCAACTCGATAGTGATCAGCGGGATTGAGTGATCTTCCAAAACGATTATTTCCAACCCGTTCGGGAGTATGCGATTGACCAGCTGCGCTTGCGGCAACCGGGCCGGCGCCGCAGTAGTTCCCTGAGGCGCGGACGTTTTAGGCGTCGCACCTTGAGCGGCTCGTCGCTGGCCGGCCAAAACCGAATAATTGGATTGCGGGCTAACTGCCGGATTACCGAGCAGCAACCAGAAGAGGACCAGGAGAACTAAACTACGTTTCACAAAAAACTCCATTTATGGTGTTTTGATTTTCTAGAGGAACCTTCGATGTTCCAACCGCCCATTAAGATGTCAAAGGCTGGTAACAGGTGTTTAGAGTACAACCTTCAGGTTGCGGGTAGCGGAAGCACGAAAGCTAAAGCTGTACTCTAAACGCTTGGTAACTCCACCATAGCCATTACCCACCATAAGATTCATCCTGCTCAATCCGCGACAGGACCCAGTCAAACTCTCCCGAGGTTATCTTCCCACCGCAGAATTCACAAATGCCAACTGTATTGACCTTGAGTGGCGCTCCGCAATTTGGGCAGTTCAGGTCGGCGCGCGCATCGGCAGGTTTTGCATTGCGGCTGCGAATGAAGGTCCAGTATTCGCTCCAGTGTCGCAGCTCGTTTTTCGAACCGCTGACTATCCGTCCGCCTTCGTCAACGGTGTAATCGTAGCCTTGCGCGCCGATGCGCAGAGTTATCGAATTGTAGAACGCGTCTTCAGTGACCTTCACCGGCTGCATCGCCGTGACTTTACACTGGTCAACCATGTTCCTGAGATGCTGGCGCTGGTAGGCGTCAATCCAGTATTGATGCATCTGAAACAGGTTGTCAGTTTCGTGAGGACGCGCCCTCTCCCAGTCGCGCGTTGACCAGGCAGATTGCAACTCATCAAAGATTAGCCGCGCCCGCGCCTGGAAGTGGCCCCAGGAAAAGTTTGGATTGTTTTGCTCAAGCC
>DATKIS010000579.1:0-3938 GCA_035543975.1 Pyrinomonadaceae bacterium | reverse complement strand
CAAGAGTGGCACCCTTGCCCTCTCGAATTGCGCGCTGTTCATCTTTTACGGCTTTCGTTTCGTTCTGATCGCCTACTTTGATCCACTCAATCAGTTCGGTGGCTCCCATCGGCGGAGTTAGCGGCGCACCAGTGGCCCCATTGAGCCCATTGAAGTGGAATCTCTTTTCCATCCGTATCTCCTTTGCAGTGTTGGCTCGAAAAACCGAGGTGCAAAACCGAAGCCAAACCTCGCCCTCCGTATCGAGGCGGGCGGGAAGCGGGAGCATCTTTTTGCCAATCTCCACAGCACCGCGCCAGTTCCGCGATCCAACCACCTCCTGATAGCGCCGGTAGAAGCGCGACGTCGCCACATATTCTTCCATCCGTGAAGTCTCCGCCTGAAGCAGATGCGACTCCGTGACTCTAGCCACCGTGTCAACTTCTTTGAAAACCGCGTGGCGCCGGAAACTGGCGATAGCAATCTCCATCTTTTCAAGGCGGACGGCCGTATTCTCCGCAAATCGCCGAAACTCTCCACCAGTCTGATAGCAGCAGGCACCGCTGCGAAGCACGTCGGGAACCAGCTTCAAGCACTGATCAAACTGCTCGATCATATACTTCAACAACTGATTCTCCGGTGTGTTGTACTGCCTCCGAACCTCACGACAGACATACCGGCTGGGATCGTAGTCCTCACCGTAATGGGATTTGAAAGTTGCGGGCCACATAATGCGTCCGCGGACGCGCCCCTGATATATCACCGGATACTGCTTCGTATTATGGTTAAGCTGCCGCATCAACCGGCTGAGGGTATAGGTGATGAATGTCTCGACATCGTAGCTCTTGTTTGCATCCAGCAGGAAATAGGTGGACCGCGCAGCCTTATGCAGGTCCAGCGATAATATCTCCCTGAAGGAGACTGATGAGGGCTGGGCCATCAACAGGCCCACGAACCGGCGCATCACGGCCGCCTCGTCCTGATTAGTTATCTGTTCAGCCATTCTAAGATGAGGTTGACTGCCCGAGCCATCGTCAACGGTTCCAGTCTTCGTTACCAATATGTGGATAGAGTGAGCGAATTCGTCGCTCTAGACTTTCACTCTGGCCTTTGAAAATGTCGCTTTGCAGATACTTGTTAATCGCGATGATTGCCGCTCGGTCAAGGCCGTCGAGTTGTGGTGTCACGTAGAGCAGGAAGGCCTCGCCGAGCAGGCCAGTGGGATCGGCAGCCGGATCAAACTGAAGACGGTTTCCGATATACCAGATCATGTCCTTGATGATGGCCGGACCCAGCGCCCGGAAGCTCAAGGGATTTCCCGGAGTGAGGAGGTCGAGCAGTTTCTGCAGCATGCCATTAATGCTCTGGTGCGTCTGATCAAAGTTCTGCTCCGTCGCCCATCTATCGATAAGGGACTTGTAGATGGGGATATCCGGCAGGTCCACATCGACGAATGCAAACCGACGCATGAAAGCGAAGGACATCGCAAAGAGCGACGACTTGTCATAAACATTCATCGTCGCCAGAATTCGCCAGTTCGGGTGCATTACATAGTCGTAGGTGCCTAGCGGCTTGCCATTTGTTGGTAACCACTTCTGCGGGTCGGGATCCGCCGACGGCATGACGCGCACCTGGCTTTTGCCGACGGAATAAGGAAGATCAGCTTGCTGACCGGACAGCACCGTAAACAACTCGCCGAAGGCTTTATCTATTTCAGCCCGATTAATCTCATCAATTACCAGCCAATGACAGGCGCTGATGGCCTCGAGAAAGATGCCGGGGCGAAACTGAAGGACCTGTTGAGCAGTCGGAACATATCCGCCAATCGTATCGAAGGCGGTCCAGTCGGCAGTGGCGGTCGTGAGGGTCACGCCAGCGGCACAGCCGGCCTTCTCAACAGCAAACCTACAGACCGCATGCGCTAGAGAAGTCTTTCCCGTACCTGGCGGGCCAATCAGAATGATGTGCTTGCCAGCATTGAGGGCCGACGCAAGCTGCCCGTAAACGCTCGGGTGCAGCTCTAACTTGCTGCCCTCGATACTCACATACTTCCGCAATTCGTTGGCGTTCAAAGCAACCCGCCGGGACAGGGCGTTCGTTAGCGCCTCCCTTTCCTGTGGCCGGGCCAGCGGCTCCTCATCATCACGCGCGGCCGCCAGAGACGGAGCTACAACGGCACGCAGGGCGCCGAGCATTTCTGGTATAGCTCCATAGTGTCGGGCTTCAGATTCAATCGCCTGGGCCATCTTTTGGGCTGCGGGATTACCTCTGCCGGCAAGCTGATCGTAGGTTTTCAAGTTTGGAGTCAGGGCGGGAAGTTTTGCGGCTTTTGGTTTGTTGACGTCCAGGAGCTGGCCTTCGTCGGTACTCATGAATAACACCGGGATGCCCCATTGCCACGCCGTGTCGTTGTTCTGATAGATCGCGAAGCGGGTGGCGGCCATCGCCGTGTCTACGCGACCCGTGCGGGCGAGGTCATCATAGAAATACTGGGTGAAGAGTTGGGCGGTTTCCACCTTCACCTCGTCCTGCATGGCAATGACGGCCGGAATCTCTTCGCCAACCAAACTAGGGCCCAGGCCTTTCAGGGCCAGCCCAGTGCCTCTGTTCGCACTTTGACAGGCGGCCAAAACGACTAGCCTCAATGAATGGCCATTGAGCGTCTGCCTGAAATCGTCGGCGGGGACTAGCCGGTGCCGTCGATCCCCATCCTGCAGCACCAGGAAATATTGACCATTGATAAAGATGCCATGGGATACCAGGTGCAGAATGTGGTACCCCTCCTGGATTTTCTCTCTGATCGCCTCCAGCGTAACCGGTTTCGTCGAACCATCGAAGATTTCATACGACGCAACCTTTGCTTGCTCAAGTCGCGTGAGTGCCGTTTTGATAATGTCGCGCTCCTGCGCCACATCTATCGGGTTCAGGCCGGCGATGTTCAGGTTTATCTGTTTCCCATCACCGTCAGTCTTCCGCCCGAGAGTTGTAGGATTGCTTATGGCTATCAGAATTTTCAGCGGATTCGCCGCAATGGAGCTTTTCGTTGAACCCCGTACTCGACGGTAAAAAGGGAATTTCTCATAAGCGGCCATCGGGCGGAGACTGCTCAAGGGGTCTTTTAGATATTCCCATTTGAGGGCGTTCAAATCAGAATTGACGGGATCGATGCATAGTTCGAGGCAGAAGCCGTCTGGATTGTCCCGCCGGGCGTGGGCGTAGCCTTTGAGAGTTGAGCTGTTGCTCTCGCCGGCAAACTCCAGGTCGTGGATGATTCCGTTAAAGAGCAATTCACCATAGTCCTTCGGCGAGGTTGCCTCAGCGAGCGCCACCACGTCGATCTTATTCGGACCGATGTAGTGCTGGCCCTCAAGCCACAGCCCCACTCGCTCGGGCCAAACGTAGAGATTGATTTTGCCTTTTGCGGGCGGCGGCGGCGGCGGGCCAACTATCTGTGTGTCGGTCCGATTATCGTAGTAAGTGATTGCACTCGGCCGGGAAGGTCTAGCCGGAGCCAGCGGCTTTTTCGCCGTTGCTCTTTTCGCCGGAGCTTCTGCCGAGGCCTCCTTTGCTTTGGGCGTGGCCGTCGGGGGTTTAGGTGACGCCTTTGCTTCGGAGGTCGAGTCACCCGCTAGCTGAGTTATTTTGACTGTTGGGCGAGGTTTTTTTAGGCCGTGGACTTTCCTCAAGACTTCCAGCGGAGCCGCCCCCTTACGTAGTGGCTTCTTGCCACTCCGAACCACTTCCGTCGCAGCTTGGGGCGTTTCAGCCGTTTCATCCGGACTCTTAAGTAATTCAGCTGAAGCTTCTATGGCTGGATCGTCTTCTTCTATTGGAGCCGGCGGGATTGGTTTTTCATCAAAACCGGTCAACATCTCCGCGTTAGTCTCGGGCGGCATTCCTGGTCCAGAAAGTACGGGACGGCTGATTTGAGAATCTATCCTCCGTGGCACGTCCACCGC
>DATKIS010000578.1:0-6718 GCA_035543975.1 Pyrinomonadaceae bacterium | reverse complement strand
ATTGTCTTTGTCATTGAAATCTACTCCGCAAACAGGTTCCATCGGTCTGAGTGACACTCAAGACACTGTGGTGGTTAATTCTCGAAAGATACCGATGCCGTTTTGTCCGCAAACGCGCTGCGGCAGGAGCACGTCTGTTCTGGATCGCAAACTGAGGGTGACAGTCAGTTATTTGTAGATCCAGTTTTGCGGCGGCGCTGGACAAAGTCTTTAGTTGGTATCCATTTTTATCAGGACTTATCACACGACGCTGCCTGGTTCCGACCGGAAGAAATCGAGCGTGATTGCGCTGGTGCAGGCCTCACAAGATATGATTCCATAACCTGACATCTGGATCGCCACTCTCGACTCACCCTTGGTCAGATAATTCCTTAAATTTCTTAATCCGAATTAAAGACACCTTGTAATGAAATCCTGGACTTCGACGGTGTTAGCAATCTGATCACCCGGCCGCGACTGATTGCGAAGCAACCGAGAGCATTGTATTCCACGGTAAAACCTTCTTTCGAACCCAACCTCACTCGCGGCACGCGGGATCCGAATCGTGATTTCATAAACAATGGCTCCCCGATCGAAACCGCCCAAACGCGTTACCGTCCGAAAATTCGGCTGAGATCCAAATAAGGTTAGGTGTATTGCCGACCACCGATCAAAACCGCTGAAGGCGTCGTCCGCAAATTCAGTTAGGTATCCAGTTTGTCGTGATGAGTTCTAAGAAGTTTTGAAACGAGGTTAAAGACTTGTGAAAGGGTGGGCCCTTAGATTCATTGAGATTGAGGGATGATCAATTAGGGATTCGATCAGGAGACTCAAGCAAAAATGGACAACTCGCAGACAACGTATGAATCATTGTTGAGATCACGACAGTCTTCTCCTCCAGTGCGCTCAAAGCGTGATGGCACTCGAACAGACCTCGAGCTTCATATCGAAGCCACATGCCAGCTGGTTAGTGTTTTGTTGGATCAAATCGACATTCTGGCCTCGGAACGTAAGCGGCTCGATGACCGGCCGAGTCTAAATTTACGTGACGAGTTGCGTCGTTATGAGACCGAGCTAATCCGCCGTGCTTTAGCACGCACTCGTGGCCATCAGTTACGAGCCGCACAACTTCTGGGCGTAAATGCGACTACCCTTAACGAAAAGATAAAGCGGTACCAGATCGAGTGGCGCGCCAAAATCCACTCTGCTCAGCCTCCGCCCAGTCAACTTGAAACCGAATCGTGCGAAGGAGTGTATTAGGGATGGGAAATCCAGCTCCTACATTACTTCTTGATCAAGGCCACGCACAGAGTGTGTTGAAGCTACTGCCTTTGCTCGCGCACAGGGCCGAGGCAACCAAGTTGCCTGTTTTAACCAGCGCCAACGACGTCCGCGAATTCGTGCAATATCTCAAACGAAGGTCCGCAGGCGTCGTGATTGCTGCGGAATTGGATCGATCCAGGAGACGGCTGTTCGACGAAAACAAAATCGCCTCTTACCGGGCGCTTGGCATCACCACTGAGGAAAATGGCCTGCTTACACTCAGCCCGCTTGGATGGGAGTTTGCCAAGCGATTAGAGCCTGAGGCCCAGGGCTTTCGTAATCTATTGAAACGGTCTACGCCTTATTGGTCAGCTGTTACCTGGATGCACGAGAAGAATCTCGATGTCGTGACCACAACGGAGCTTCAGGCCTTTTGGGAATCTTCCGTTCAGTTCCTCGAACCAGGCAATACCGAGTCAATGAGAGCAGCTGCGGTTTCATTCTTCAGCCTGTGCCAGGCAGCGGAGCTGGGTACCGTGACTCTCGGCAAACGGGGTCACATCACCCGACTCTGCCTGGATCACGAGGAAATGACGAAACTCTTCGAACGCGGTTCCGAACCAGGTATATCCCAGCGTCGCGAATATCCGGGTGATGCCGGCGAGACTGCCAACTTAGCAGATCTAATGTCGGTCTCCAGTGTCAGGCCGAGTCGCGCGGCGCTCAAAGTGCTTATCATAAAAGGCGAGAACAAGGCGCTATTGGATCTGATTCGCCAGACGCTCGAGATCACGGGAGTCGAAAGCCTCACGATTGAGAGAGATTGGAGCACCGGGCTCTCTCTCGATAATGACCTTTACCAGTATGCCAGCGAATACGATGTATTGCTGGTGTTACTGGACCAGGATTCGTTTTCGGAGGACGAGCCAGGGCGTTATGGCCTCAACAGAAAATGCTAATGGAAATCGGAGCTGCCCTCATCCTCTTTAAGCTTCGGGTAGTTCTCTTGGGAGACAAACAATTTGCAGCTCCTGAGGTTGCTCGCAATCTGATCTGCTATCAATTTGAAAACGGTACTCTGCCCTGGAAGGTTGGAGTAGAACTAATCAATAAGATAGAGAGTTTCAAAACCGAAGTTCGACAGAGCGTCGCTTAGCGCTCAGCGCCAATCGCAGGCGCCCTTCCGAAAAACCCCATTTGACCAGGCAATCTCCTTCAACTGTAGAACCGCCGAAATCTCATTCACAACTACTCACAGTCATATCCCGATAAGATATTTAGTACTTTGAAATGTTATTAGGGAGTAGCCGGCGCTGAGCCGAGAGATCCCATTTGGGCCAGCACCTCAGAATCTCCCGAAAAATTGAACCTTATCTCCGCTGACGTTACAGCAGGCTGAACCGGTGGCCACTTGCCCGTTCAGGGCACGAACGTTGCCCCTCACAAACCCAGTATCAAACACACGTGCTTTTGGGAGTGCGCGCACTCCCCATTTCCTGGATTCGTTCATGGAGGACACAAATGAAGAAGGCTCTAAATTTCCTGTTAGTGTTGGCGCTCATCTCCCTGGCGCAGTTGGCAGTCCGTGCCCAAACTACCGGATCGATATCCGGTACCGTTACCGATACGTCTGGAGCGGTTGTTCCCGGCACTACCGTAACTATCAAGGGTGAAGCCGGTCAGTCGTATACGGCCACCACCAACGGCGATGGTATCTACATCGTGGCAGGTGTGGGGGCAGGCACTTCAACCTACACCGTGTCTGTTAGTGCACCTAATTTTAAGACGCATGTAGTTAAGAACGTAAAAGTGGACATCGCAACCCCGGCGACGGTTAATGTTCTTCTGGAAGCGGGTAAGATCGATGAAACCGTGGTGGTAGTCTCGGGCGGCGAAGTCCTGCAGACGGAGACGGCCACCGTGGGAACTACGATCACGGGGCGGCAGATTCTCGAAACACCTATCCAGTCACGTGATGCTCTCGATCTCGTCACCATGCTGCCGGGTACCGCAACGACCGGTGTAGTGCGAACGTCATCGATAAACGGTTTGCCAAAGAGTGCGCTGGCCATTCAAATCGATGGAGTTGACGTATTGGACAATTTCATAAAATCGTCGGACGGTTTTTTTACTTACGTCCGCCCCCGTATCGATGCTATCGACGAAGTGACGGTTTCAACGGCCACTCCCGGAGCTAAGAGTTCGGGAGACGGGGCAGTTGCCATCCGGTTCCAAACGCGTCGAGGTACTGACCAGTACCGGGGCAGCGGCTTTTGGCAGCACCGGATGAGGGCCTCAATACTGGCAGCTTCCAAAACAACTACCTCAACGTACCTAAGAATAAGCTGCGCTTAAACCAGTTTGGCGGGAATTTCAGCGGTCCCCTTCCTTTCCCGCGGTTTGGCGTCGGCGGTGACGCCTTTGATTCCGGGAAGGGCAAGGCGTTCTTCTTTGTTAACTATGAGCGGTATCACCTTAATGAGACTTCTCCTAACCGGCAACGTCAGGTTTTGACGAGTGAGGCCCAGTCCGGTGTTTATCGATATGGTGCGAATGGCGCTAACACGGTAAATTTATTCAACATCGCTGCGACGGCCGGATTGACCAATACCATTGATCCGACTGTGCAGGGAATGCTCAATACCATTCGCGCTGCAACTACCGGAACCGGTTCATTCTTGCCGCTCGGTACCGGCGGAGTCTTTTTCCGACAGCCCTACAACTTTTCGAATTCGGGCGAGGCGCGACGGCGATTCCTGGTGGTTCGCCTGGACGCAAACCTTACAAGGACCACGCGATCGAAGGCATCGTTAACGATCAGCCTTTTCGTTCAAATGTCGACTTTCTGAACGCCCTGGATCCGTCGTTCCCGGGGATTCCGAATGCAGGCACCCAGAATTCAGACCGGCGCTCGTTCTCGCTCGGATTCAGATCCAGCTTTGGGGGCAATGTGGTCAATCAGTTCCGCTACGCGCAGTTGGGCGGCTGGCTCGGTGGAGCTTCTGGTTTCACACTCGTCGGCGGAAGTGAATTCTTCGATAACCTGATGCGAGGGTACGCGGTTGCGTTTAGCGCCGTAGGGCTGGCGCCCGGGCTGACAAACCCAACCATAAGAAACGCGTCTAGCTCCCGTACATCGCCAGTACAGGACTTCAGCGACAACCTTAGCTGGGTGAATGGTAACCACACTTTCAATTTTGGCGGCCAGCTCAAGACAATCCAGACCATTTCCGATTCGCTGACCCTGGTGGTGCCGACCGTCACCTTTGGTGTTGTGACTGGCGACACCGCAGTCTTAAACGCGTTTACCAATACCGGGACAAACCCGACACTTCCTGGTGCAAGCGATACGGAGCGCGCCACTGCCCAGGCTCTGTACGCCACGCTGACTGGACGTATCTCGGCCACTAACTCAAATGCCATCCTTGGCGGAGATGGCGAGTATTCTCTTAACGGCTCGCGTCATTTCGAGATCCAGGAGAACACCAATGGTCTCTTTGCCCAGGACTCATGGCGACTCCGGCAGAATTTAACGCTTACCTACGGCATCCGATGGCAGCCGCAAACCGGAGCGAAAATGCTGTCGACCAACTACGCAATTCTCAGCAATCCGGACATGGTCTATGACGTTTCGGGTGCCGGGAACCTGTTCAAGCCTGGAACGCTCACCGGTGCGGCGCCAACCGTTCGTGGTAACACGGCGGGTGAGAAGGCATTCAGGATGACCTCAATAACTTTGCACCGAGTTTTGGTCTCGTGTGGAGCCCGAATTCCGACTCAGGCTTGAAGAAGAGACTGTTCGGTAAAAATGGAACCAGCGTGTTTAGAGGCAGTTTCTCTCGCGCGTTTATCCGCGAGGGCACGTTGATCGTCGAGAACAGCGTAGGACAAAACCCGGGCGGAGCGTTCTCCATCGCTCGGGGTACCGCTAACGGCAACCTAACGATAGGAACACTGTTCCGAACGCCGGGTAATCCCAATCTTACGGCTCCAGCATTCAATGCGACTCCGGTTTATCCACGAGCGCTTACAACTGCTGACTCCGCTCTTGGCTTCTCTCCGGATTTCCATTCGGGGTATGTCGATTCGTGGAGCTTCGGTTATCAGCGTCAGCTCGGTAAGGACACAGTCATCGAACTCCGCTATGTCGGTAATCGCGGGAAAGAAATGCAGCTCCAATACCTTCTCAACGAGGTCAATGCGATCGAGAATGGTTTTGGTGCGGAGTATGCACTAGCCCAACAAAACCTGATCGCGAACATCACAAGTGGTGTGGCTGCTCGCGCGGGAAGCTTTGCCTACTTCGGCGGGGGCACGGGAACATCGCCGTTGCCGATATTGGTGTCGTATTTGCAGGCTGGTAACCCAAATCCAAACTTACCCGCAAGTTATGGGGCCAACTTCTCAAGTCAGACGTTCCTCCCCTTCTTGTCGCCGGCAAATCCGAATGTTATAGGTTTCGCGACTCAACTGGCGAACAACGCGACGACTCGGGCGAACGCGACGGCGGCAGGTCGACCGGCAAACTTCTTCCACAATTGTCCCACCACACTCGGCTTCTGTTTCCAGTTCGACAACAGCGAGAAGAGTTGGTTTGACGCGGGCGTGATCGAGGTCCGCCGCAGAATGTCTGACGGACTACGCTTCCAGGCCAGCTATCAGTATGCCAAGGCTTTCACGAACGCGTTCGCATCTGCCAATACCACCTTCTTCGGTCTTGGTGCCGGTGATCAGAGTAACGCTGGTAACAACACGCTGCGCAACCGTGCCGCGGACAAGTCGTACGCGCAGGTAGACATCAGACATTCGTTCAAGTTTGATGCTACCTGGGACATGCCGATCGGAAAAGGACGGAAGTTCTGGTCTTCGTCTAACCGGCTGGCCGATACCTTCCTGGGCGGATGGTCGCTTACGCCGACTGTTCGTTGGCAGAGTGGTTCACCGATCTTGATGGAGAATGTCCAGCTGGTGGGTATGACTACCAGGGAACTACAGGATCAGATTGGTGTTTACTACAACACGCCAATCACTCAGCCAAACGGGGCGACATCGATAGCCAACGTAACCTACCTGCCTGCCGATATCATCGCCAATACGATCCGCGCCTTCACCACGACGGGGAGCACCACCTCCGGTTACCTGGCCGGACAGGCTCCTTCGGGACGTTTTATCGCGCCGGCTGGATATGGCAACTGCCAGCAGCGGTCCCTGGGGACTTGCGGCTTTCGTAAGTTAGTCATCTACGGACCAAACTTCTTCAAGGTCGACTCCTCGATCGGGAAACGCTTTAACGCAGGTGAGAGACGCAATGTGGAATTGCGTATGACCGTGTTTGATGTTCTGAACCACACCAATTGGCGTCTGGGTGGCTGGACCGGAAACGTGAATAACATCACGGTCTTTACCGGTACCTTCGGCCAAATGGCCAACGGTTGGGCCTATCAGGATCCGAACGGATCGAATGATCCGGGCGGGC
>DATKIS010000577.1:0-2676 GCA_035543975.1 Pyrinomonadaceae bacterium | reverse complement strand
AACGCTCAGACGTGTGCCCGGATTCTTTTTCGACTCCACGTATTGACGGATCCCTAACGAACCGTCGGGATCAATTCTCCAGGTGAGTTCCAACCAGAACTCGTTCTCTTCCCAAACCTCCCCGGGGTTCACCTCGCGGGTGTCGTTTACTTCTTCTCCAGATCGCTGCCGGTCTGCCTTCTTTACGGGCTGGCGGAAACCCAGCCACTGCGCATCGTGGGTTTCGTATGAATGAATGTCGTGACGCTCCGACGCATGGCCCATCGGCAGAATGTAATCGGCAAAGTAAGCCGTCTCATTCCAGGTTGGAGTCAGCGCAATGTAACAACCAACCAGGCTCGGGTCAGTCAACATTTCAATCCAGGAGAAGCCGTCCGGGTTGGTCCAAACCGGGTTGTAGACGCGGGTGAAGTAAACATCGAGCTTGCCGCGGCCGTCCTTCAGCAGATGAGGTAGGAGAAACGACATCTCGTTCATCGAGAGCGGATACTCGCGCGGCCAGGTGGTTTCGTTCCACATCTTCGGATGTGGTGGCGTGTAGATAGGCTTCGGGACAAACTTGTTCCAGGCGTTAGGAAACACGCCGCCTTCGGTCGCAATTGCGCCCAGGAGAGCGTTGACCATGAACAGCGCCCGCGCGACAGCCCAGCCGCCGCTAACGCCCGAGGAAACGCTGCGCCAGTTATGACTGGAAAAGCGGGTGCCGGCGGTGGCCACCAGCTTGGCAATCTCTTCAATCACCTTCGCCTCGACGCCGGATTCGCGGGCGGCAAACTCAAAGGTGTAGTCCTCGTAGGTCGCCTGCAAAACGCGCTCAAAGTTTTCGAAGGTGGCCTCCAGTTCTGGGCCTTCGATAGACAGATACTCTTCCCAGTTCCACCAGCGCCGCACGAAATCGCGGTTGTAGAGATTGTGCTGAATCAGGTAATTCGCGATGGCCAGCAGCATCGCGGCTTCCGAGCCGGGATAGGGCGCCACCCAGTAGTCGGCGTGCGTGGCCGTGTGGGAGAGGCGCGTGTCGAACACGATTAGCTTCGCGCCATTGGCCTTGCCGTCGATGACGCGCTGGGCATGCGGATTGAAGTAGTGGCCCGACTCCAGGTGGGCGCTGATCAGCAGTATAACTTTGGCGTTGGCATGGTCGGGGCTGGGACGGTCCAGGCCCATCCACAACTGATAACCTTCGCGGCTGCCGGACGAACAGATGTTGGTGTGGGAGTTGTGGCCGTCGACACCCCAGGCAGCCAGGATGCGTTCCGTGAAGCCGTCCTCGCCCGGCCGGCCGACATGATACATGATCTCGTTGCGGCGATTCTCGACGATGGCTTTACGAATCCGCGCGGCAATATCGTCGAGCGCGGCGTCCCAGGTGGTGCGTTCCCATTGGCCTTTGCCGCGCTCCCCCGCCCGCTTCAGTGGATAGAGGATGCGATCGGGATCGTGGATTTGATTAAGCGTCGCGGGACCTTTGGCGCAGTTACGCCCGCGTGAGCCTGGATGTTCGGGATTGCCCTCAAACTTCTGCACCTCGCCGGTGACTTTGTCGATGTAAGCCAGCAGGCCGCAGGCGGATTCGCAGTTGAAGCAGGTGGTCGGGACGAGCGAATAGTGTCGCTCCTTGCGCCGCGGCCACGCCTGCGAATCAAGCTCAGCCCAGTTGTCCCAGCGCTCCTTCGGCGGGTACGCGGCGAGATGGCTCCGGCTCGGGCCGGGGTAAAACGTCTCGCCGCGAGACTCCGTAGCTTCGCGGTCGGCACCCACTCGCTCGTTCGCTTCATCAAGACTCATATTCGCAACCAGTCTCGCACAGAAACCGGACTCTTGAATTCAGATAAATCAAGGCAATTCTTTTCCTCATTAGTTGTCGGCCGAAAGAATCTCATCAAGCATCTGACCCTTCGCAACTCCTCAAGGTGCTAGATTCCAGAACCCTTCATCCAGGCTTTTGGGTTCTTCGTGGCCACATCTCCTCTGAAGAACTGGATGTTACCGCAATAGTCACAAGCCAGGATCAACCATCTATGAAAGTCCTGGCTATTGATCTTGATTCCTAAATGGTAGATTTTCTGCTCAAAGCCAGGAGACCGAGAATTACCATCGAGAATAGTTTGGTAAGTTCCGACGCCGCAGTAGGCACAGCCTTGTGGGACAATCGGATCGATTGCGTGCGCCATAACAGCAATCCTTTCAATCATCTCGTGAACGGCAACGGCCAGCCTAGTAGCGTCCGAATATTGTCGCTCGCTTGGCGTGGTTGTTATCGTCCCGCTTAATAGGTGGTAGACAAAGGCCATCCCCGCCGTTTTATCGCTTCGCGTAAGATCATACTTTTCATCCCGATGTTTTTCGCGACTAAAGATCACCTTGTTCGACACTAGCCAATAAAGAATCTTGCCTAACGAGTATATGTCCGCGACTGGTTGGGCACCTTCATAACGACCGTCCTCTAGTTCTGGAGCCATGAATAGTCTGGCTCCCACAGCTTCGGTCATCTCAGTCAACCGTTCATCCTGCTCCATGATTAGACACAGTCCGAGATCGCCAACTACGGGTGTTCGCTGGTCTTGGCGAAGAAAAATATTATTCGGCTTCAGGTCTCTATGAATGACCCCGTTTTCGTGCATATAACCAACCCCCTCGCATATCCCCTTGAACAAACGAAGCCTATCCAATAAA
>DATKIS010000576.1:0-2213 GCA_035543975.1 Pyrinomonadaceae bacterium | reverse complement strand
ATCAATGGTTTGATCGCGTCAACCAAATAAAACCGTTCATATTCGAGGTAGTCAGCGGCTGCGGTCGGAAACATCAATAACGGGGGTCCCGCGTGGCCGTATGCGACCAGGGGCATTTCTGCGTTTAAGTTGTGGCTATACCAGCTCGTTGTGCGGCGTTCCATGGAAACCTTTCGCTGGGCGTTTGCAGTTGATTTGAAGAGCTTTGCCTTGAAACTTGGGGCACCAGATATTCGCGCAGTTCTTTTGGCAGTGCAAGCTTACAGGTCGCCCGGTTTTGGGCTGCTTGACGCTCTCATACCCATCTGTTATAAAAATTTCCTCGCGCCGGAGCATGGTTTCACGCCATGCGGGGCGCTTATTCCGCAGTAGCTCAATGGCAGAGCATTCGGCTGTTAACCGAAGGGTTGTAAGTTCGAGTCTTACCTGCGGAGCCAGATTAAACAAAGGTCGCTGGAGTCAATCCCGGCGGCCTTTTAGTTTTGACGGGCATAGCCGGACACCGTTTAGAAAGCTAGTTATTGATGCGGGCAATAGTGATCAGGACCTCGAAGGCACCGAATATTGTTTCAATAGACCGCCATTTTCTCTTCTTGGGGGCGGGAGTTGGCAACGCGAGCTTCCCTTCCTTCCGGGCGGACACTCGATCGGCGACCTAAACCGAAAAATGCGCTACCTGCAAGTGCGAAAATCTGGTCTTGACTGTAGGAAGGGTTCGCGCTATGTTGCGCGCACTCTCAGGGCCGCTGAAGTTTCCTCAAGGCCCGACGTTTTTGGCACGAGCTCGAACCATCGTGGGACGATGGAGTTAGTTTGTTGCCACTGGTCGAGCGGAGACTTTCCCGAGAGTTTCCTGTGGCACACTTACCCTAATCTGTAACCAGGTTATGCCACACCAATCTCACGAGTGACCCAACCAAGAGATGCCTAAGCTAATCGCACGATTGGCCATTCCTCCGGCGACAAACCCGGCATTGTCGGGCCCTGTCCGAGAGAGTCGAGTGACTCAACCGGTGGATATTCGCATACAGTTAATTATCGAGTTCATGCAGAGCAATTTAGAAAAACGAATGGCGCCCGGGGAATTGGCTCGCTTAATAGGTTTGTCAGATTCAAGGTTTCGCCACCTCTTTACTGCTCAAACCGGAATGTCTCCTAAGGCCTGCCTTCGGAGGCTGCGGCTTGATCGAGCCAAGCTGCTGCTCGAGGAAGGCACACTGACAATTGACCAAATCGCTTTAAGAGTCGGATGGCAACATCGAAGCCACTTTGAGCGGCGATTTAAGCAACTTCACGGTATGACCCCAGCTCAGTACCGAATGCGGCAGCGAATCACTCTATTTCAGTTAAGCCAGGAAAATCGTGGTGGTAGCCAGTTCGGCTATATAGCAGCCAGTTCAGCCATAGATTAGCGGGATTCAGCATGTAATTATTGTTGCCTACGCCTCTTGTCTGAGATATAAGGCGAGCTAGAAACTCAAGTCAAACAGACTGACCATTGAAAAGGTTCCACCTCATTTTCGCTCGCAACCCTGTATTCTCAGCGCGCGAAGGCCTCAGTCCACTTCAAACTTGAGCAAATACGTCTCAATCTCAAGAGGAGGATGCGTTGTGAAAATTCTGAAACTGCGGTTCGTCGTACTCTGTTTAGGTACAGTCCTGACACTCGGTCTTTCTCATTCAGTTGCGCGAGCGGTCGGCTGTGCGGACATAATGGGCGGCGGCAATATCCATGGAAACTATGACTGTAGACTTTTCGCTGCGTGCGGAGGCTGGTGCTACTACAATTGCACCTGTAGCGATCTCTTTCCCGGAGCCTCCTGTGACAACGTGCTGGACGAGGCGGGCTTTGAGGAAGTTGAGGGCACCCCGTGCAACGATTGAGATGGCGGCGGGTCCAATCTTTGGTAGTCGGTTAAAGAGGGTTTTGTCAGCGGTGCTTGTCTTACCGCGCCGCTGACTATGCCTCTCGTCTTGGCGTCCGTTAAAGAATCAAGAAATGATTACAGGCCTTCTTACGATTGTCGTGCAGTTGTCTGTCTTCGGTTTGTTCTTGCCGCCTCCAATAGCGGTGTCATCCTTCGTTGCACAAACGGGACGGAGCGGATTGACGGTGCGTGAGCCACACCTACACGCACCGCAGCTTTATGCCGACAAGATCGATTTTACGGCTACCCTGACAAATCTCCCTGGGGCAAATAAGAAGCGGAGCT
>DATKIS010000575.1:0-5077 GCA_035543975.1 Pyrinomonadaceae bacterium | reverse complement strand
ATCAGGGACTACTTTAAGTGGTCAACCAGAAAATATAAGAGGCGTTGAGGTTGCCCGATGCGCCGGAATTTGGCAGTGAGGTCATCGTAGCTGTGGAAAACTGCTAGAGGGGAGTGCGGCCTCCGAAGCCGGCGTCCATATCGTGCCACCACTCGAGTTCGTCACCTTCGCCCAGTTGCCAACAAAGGAGCACAACCCGACCGTCCCGCAGAGACGGAAAATCGACGAGGCCACGGTCGAAATCCTTTAGTTGAACTCCGAGGACGTCCAGTTCCGCGATTTCTTCGGTGAAGTTTGTGAGGACTGTGGCGTAGAGTGCACCGCCTTCCATGCCGCCTCCACCCTGCTCAGCTCCTTCGGCTGCCAGTTTTGCGGCATTGCGATACGTAGACAGGCGTCGCCGTGAGCGCTGAATCTTTTGGAGAATCTCACGCACTGAAGGCAGAAGTGCATTGGCCTCGTCGATAGTAAAAAGCTTCATACTCAACTGCAATCAGGTCCTCAAACGACTAATGTTCATCGGTCACACGAATAAACTGGGTCGCAGTCTCGAATTCTTCAGTTTCCTCGATTGTCGTCTCGACAACCACGCGCATTGCCGTTTGAAAGCCGTCCGACGCACCCTCCTGGAGGGACATCGACTCATGAAGATATTGCGCGGGTTGTTGCTCATGAAGGTCGCGCTCGTCATAACGCGAACCATGAATCTCTTTGCGGACCCGATCGGCAATCTCGCCCAAATCTATGAAATAATCCGCTACATCGATGAGTTTGGGCGCGGTATTCGAGCGGAAGCCGGCAATCTCGACCCGGCAACCCTTGTAGGCAACCGCGTTTACCGCGTAAACGAAGTCTTCGTCTCCTGATACGAGCACGGCCGTATCATAGCAACCCGCAAGCGATAGCATATCAACGGCGATTTCCACATCAAGATTGGCTTTGCGGGTCCCGTCATAGAACGTTTTCAGTTCCTTTTGAATTACTCGAAAGCCATTGCGCCTCATCCAGAGCAGAAATCCCTGTTGTCGCTCAGCACCAATATCTACACCCGTGTAGAAAAACGCCCTGAGCAAACGTCCGTCGCCCAATAAAACGCGAAGTAGTTTGTTGTAATCAATGTCGATATTGTGGAACCGGGCCGCATGAAATAAATTGTTTCCGTCAATGAAGACCGCAACTCTGCCTCTATGACCGAGTTGCCATGAGATATTGTTTGCAGGATCAAAATTGTGCATCCGATAGGCTACTCCAAATAATGTGTTGAGACCGTTCTAGAATGCTTTTTTGTGCCTATTTGGTCAAGCAGGCGTCGGCTGAACCCGCCTATTCAACAGCGATTGTCTCTCCGGTGATCGCGTCGATATACGCCGCTTGAATTGATGACACCCCAGGCTGAATATCCCACGCCAGATGAAATTCCAGCGTGTCTGGCTGGCTCTTTGAAGGGAGAACATAAATCACCAGCCCGCGGGTATTGATCTCCGTGGCAGCAGGTATCTTGATGGTTAATGCGTTCCCATTCTTATCGGTGTACATTAGGCCTCGCTCGCGGATTTGAGGCACCGCATCTTCGAATTTCGGTCGAAGGGTGAGGCCGGAGAAGGTAGTTTGGACTCGATCGGCCTGGGGGATACACGTGCTTGAGATATTGATAATCCGCCGGTCCGGGGTGAACCGAATTTCCAGCTTGCCGTAGTTGCCCCGAATTGGATAACGAAATGGGCGTTGCTCGTAGATTGCCAGTTTGGAACCATCGGGCAGGTCAGTGCGTTGGACGAGGGAGAGCTTAGCCGGATCTGAGCCAATCAGCTCCCGAAAGTCCCTAATGAATCGTCGCAGAGCCTCCCGGGTTTCGTCCTCGTTCATAACTGCCTGGGTCCCAACTTTAGGGAGTAACAAGGGACGGGTTGGATTGGAAGGCAAGCTTCTGATGGTCGCGGTTATTGGTTCAAGGTCAGGCGCAAACGTTCCCGGGTTTCCCGATTGCTGAACAAGCTGACTCAAAACAAGAACCGAGGCTTCTCGCCTCTGGCTATCTTCGCTGAAGAGCACCGGGTAGACTCGTTCGTTTCCTTTCGGCCCGGTCGCACTTGGCGGTTGCAGCGGGGCGCAACCTCCTGCCGCCAGGCTTAAAGCCAGGAAGACAGTAGTTAGGCAAGCTTGGCTTTTCGTTATGAAGGTCATTACTTAGAAATGCTGCTATGCATCCACGACGTCATAGGGGATTAGGGTGCGTCAAATAGTCTAAACCACCTGGAGGAGCTATTGGCTAAAGACAACGAAAATGTTCCCACGTTCTCTGATGAACCTATGGCCAGTACCGAATCGCAGTCATTCCCGCCTCAGCAGATGGTCCGTTGCGAAGAATGCCTGCGAGCTAATCCACCGACAAGGGTGAATTGTCTCTATTGCGCAGCCATCCTGCCCACGGATGAAGTCACCGTCCATCTGAAAAAGCCTGCCTTAAGACCTTTGGAAAATTGGGAACAGGGATATAACAACATCCTTTGGCCTCTGCCAGCAAATCCTCCGGAGGCTGCTCTGATCGACGCGGCCTCGCTGCTGCGATTGGCGACCACTGACTTGACGCGAATCCTTAAGGTTGGCCTGCCGTTACCGGTGGCCCGAGCCGCCACACTGGATGAGGCCGAGCTAGTTCAACGCCGACTCGAGCGGATGGGGATTGGAACGCGAATAGTTTCGGATACAGAACTCGATCCGGATAGGACGTCAACGACGAAGATCCGCGCAACCGAAATCGTGGAGACCGGGATTCGTGCGTTTCAGACTCCGGAAACGCCAGCCGTCCATATTGCCTGGTCGGATTTCAGTCTATTGGTCGCCGGCAGATTGATTACGAGGCGGGTTGAGGTGAAGGAACAAAAGGGCGCGCGTTCAGATAACAGCATTGTCGACTCGAGTCAGTTCTTTAGCGATGAGCCTGTTTTCGAGTTGCACACCCAAAGCCTCGGTACATCCTTCCGCTTCGCGGCGAACAGTTTTGACTTCACCTGCCTGGGTAATGCGAAGAGCTTGATGGCCGCGGAAAACCTAACGACGCTCTTCGATCTCTTTTGCGAAAACGCTCCGGCAGCGGAGCGAGATAAATCCTACGATAGAGCGCGCAAGGCCCTCGATCTGGTGTGGCCCTCGCCAGAGCAAAACGAATCGAATGGTTGGCGACGCGAACGTCCGGGGAAATATATAGTGGGCAGTTCAACGGAGACGAGCAACGAGGAGCAATTCCGGAGGTATTCCCGGCTTCGCTATTACCTCAAGTCTGAAGCGAAGGTAAAAAAACTTGAGAACGCATAAACCGTTTCGATCGGCCAGCCGAACCGACAAAGCAATGCCGTCCGGATCGCACTCGACCGCTGCCGGCGCTGAGCCCACAACTGAGAACAGCGCCTTTGACGTGATCTACGGACTGATTCCCGTGCTTGAAGCTCTGCGTGGAAGCCGCAAGCAACTGGAGACGATAACCATCGCCGAAGGTGCGCGACATGAACGGCTGCGGGAATTGCTCGACCTGGCAAAAAAGGCCAGAGTGCCGGTACATCGTGTGCCGAGGTCAGCCCTGGATCGCGAGCTGCCGGGAGTAACCCATCAAGGAGTAGTTGCCAGGACTGCTGCCGCCACGTATCACGACGCCGATGAGCTTCTGGACAAATTGGCCCGCCAAGTCAACACTCCTGACAAACCGTTGGTTCTTGGTCTCGATGCGGTTGAAGATCCACGTAATCTGGGTGCGATACTCAGAACTGCGGAATGCGCCGGTGTCGGTGGTGTCTTCATTCCGGAGCGGCGAGCAGTTGGCCTGACAGCCACGGTCGCGAAGGCGGCGGCCGGAGCACTCGAACATATTTCAGTGGCCCGGGTGACGAATCTGGTCCAATTGATAGAGCAACTCAAACAACGTAACATCTGGGTTATTGGGGCCGCTGAAGATGGCACTTCCGACTACACAGACTGGGATTGGACCGTGCCCTCGGCACTCTTTCTTGGAAGTGAAGGCACGGGCTTGCACCGGTTGGTGAGGGAACGTTGTGATGCTTTGGTTCGTATTCCGGTGCACGGGCGGATAGAATCGCTTAACGTTTCAGTGGCGGCGGGTATTATTCTTTACGAAGCACTGCGACAAAGGGCTGCAAAAAGCTCGCCGGCTGTGAGCAATGCTAGTGATTGAGCGCTAACGCGCGGATGGAGGCATGAATGTTTTGTCCGAAATGCGCAACTCAGAATCTCGACGGTGCGAAGTTTTGCCGTTCGTGCGGTGCCAATGTCAGTCTGGTTCCGCAGGCGCTTTCGGGCCAGCTGGCTCAAGCATCGGCTGATGACGGCGATCTCGATAGCTGCTCCGTCGGGAGACGCCGCCGAGGCCCAGTAGGCTTGGATCAGGCATTCAGGAATGTATTTATGGGTATCGCATTCCTGCTGGTCGCACTCGCGTTGGCCTTCTCGAGAATGGGTGGCGGCTGGTGGTTCTGGATGTTGATTCCGGCTTTCTCGATGATGGGAACTGGGGTCGCCCAATACATTCGGCTAAAGGAACGGGAGAAGCGAGCTTTTCAGCCCGGCAATTTCGGTCAGCCTTCATTTCAAGCTTCCCTCAACCCACAAGCGCCGGTCGGGGCGTTTCCTGCTCGTAACACTGGTGAAATGGTAGCGCCTCCTCCAAGTGTCACTGAAGGAACTACTCGCCACCTCGGCGCCGAAGCGCCGACCACGCACTTCCGCGCACCCAGCGAAGTGCCGAAATAGACTGGCTAGAAAACCGAAACCTAATGGAGGCGATGCTCCGGTCTTTCCGGCGACGGTAAACAGAAGCATCGCCTTTAGTTTGTCTGATGGAATCAAATCAACCCCAGCTTTGTGTGGCCATTTGCGAGACGAGTCTTGGCGCTTTGCTTGAAGCGGGCAAAAGGGCGGCCGAATTCGGCGACCTGGTCGAACTGAGATTGGATTGCTTGAGCGAAGACGATTTCGGATCAGAGCAGGTCGAGAACTTGCTCCGCGAGTTTTCAGTCCCGGCGATTATCACTTATCGACCGGCAGAGCAGGGCGGATCCAGTGACGC
>DATKIS010000574.1:0-7596 GCA_035543975.1 Pyrinomonadaceae bacterium | reverse complement strand
GGAATATCATGCACGTCAAAAAAGCTGGCTAGGCTATCGCCCTTCCCTCGGTGGAGCCGCTCGCGAATCAACCTCGCGATGCGCTCTCCATGGGTGTCATGCTTTGAGTGGCTGAGGAATAGCTGCACCTTTCGCAGATATTGCTCGAGCGCTCCTTCTTCCTCTGCAGGGTGTTTCAGCCGCTCGAGGTAGGAACGCAGCATACGGCAAAATTGGTAGGTGAGATCGGCGATTAGTTTGCGCTCGCGCTCCTCTCGTTCAACGCCGACCCACTTATCCCAGCGCACTGCCTGCTCTGTTATGCCAAGCTTCGTGGCCGCACTATCAATAGCGACGGGGAAGACCCGGGTGCCTAAGCCCGCAGCATCAGTTCGCTCCATCAGCGCGAGGCCCCATTTCACCCAAGGCGGATCTGCCATCCATTGCTCGTCGATCAGTAGAACCATCGCAGATGTCTCGGCTTCAGCGAAGTCGATGCCAATCGGCACGTGCGAACTCGGCTCGGGCGCGGAGCGATATATAACGCTAAGACCAGTCCCCCCGGCGACATTCTCGTAAAGTTCCCGGCGATAGTGCTCGTACAGTGCCTTCGCTATAGCAGGGCCATCCGCGAACTCGGGATGCCAAGCTATATAGATGACGAGAAAGGGGCGTGTAGCTAAAGTCATGAGGATGTCAGCCGTTTCGAAGTCGACGTTCGCGCTTATTTACGATCAGCATCTTGTCTCGGGCGTTGGCCTGCTCAATATACTGACTGCATGCCTGTGAGCCTGAGGTAAGCTCCTGCCATGACAGCCACAGCGCGTAACATGACTGGATGTTGTCATTAAGTCGGCCAGGGACTGTCACCGTATTCTGCGGCGTCAGCGGCGCCGTCGGGAGCTGCACACCGATCAAGCCATGCTCCCTCTCGAGTGTTGCCTGTATCTCCCAGTCGACATACCTGCGTCCCCACGTATCCCTTCCGACGAGTACAATTGTGCACGAACTGCCACTAACATAGCCTTCGCGGATACGCCGAATAACATAATTGATGTCATCGCTATCGATTCGCCGCTGAAGCGAGTTGTCGGTGATTACCTCATAGGTGTCGCAGAACGTCTTGGAGAAGGCGTCGTAGTAACCTTGGTCTCCACGGTGATGGTAGCTCACAAACACCTTCCGCTTGACCGGTTGTTGGCTCCTCAAGCCGCTTCCAAACACGTTATAACTCATAATCGGTTTGTCTCTCGATCAGTATTTCGCTCGCCTGGTTTTAGCTACATAATGCCCGGGTAAACTCACGGGAGCCACCTGCAAAGTAAGGAAAGTTTTTCATTGAATCGCTGCACACAGTTCCGCTACTGCCCTGTCAAAATCATCAGCTTTTCGGAAATCAGCATATCGCTTTCCTTGTAGAAAGCTTGGTATCTCACACTCTTCAATTAAAACTGGCAAGACGACTATGCCCTTCTGTGCGAGTTGATCAGCCATAGCAATTCCTAATTCTTCCGCACACCATTGGGAGTTTATTGAATTATTAGATAGGACTGCAATTAAGTACTTGGAACCTGATATGCCGGATTCTATCTTTCCGGTCAGAGACTCACCTATGCTAATTTCAGCCTCGTCAATCCAAACTTTTACGCCATTTTTGACGAGCGCCATAGCCAGTTCCCTGATAAAAGGTTTATCAGACGATGAGTGACAAAGAAAAACTCCTGGCGATTCGTGGGATAAGCTTGCATTGGCCGCACGCATATAGTCGATGACCACGTTATAGCGAAGACCGGTACCCCCATCCGCATAAAGATCTCTGGAAGAAATTTTGGGAATAGAAGAAGGGGCCTTTTCTCCTTGTCGTTGCTTGCGAAGACACTCCATTTCGCGGAAGTAGAATTCACCCGCGGTGCGGTAGTCTCCACTGTCTCGGCTGTGTTGCTTTAAGATTCGGTAAACAGTCGCCGCACAATCAAACCTGCCGCCCCTTTCGGTCGCCAGCACATAATCAGCTCCCCAGTAAATTCCGTCCAATCGAGTACCACTATTAATCTCTGCCTTCCAGAGTTCTGCGCCCTCCATACTCGAATACTCAAGGTCCGTATTTTGAATATGCGCACCTGTTAGGTCGGCCCCTGACAAGTCTGCTGAACCAAACCAAGCGCTCATCAGGTTTGCCTCCCTCAGATTCGCCCCGTTTAATATCGTCCCTTCCAGATAGGCGCCGGCTAAGAACACGCCCTGTAAGTTTGCGCCAGACAAATCCAGGGGGCCAGCAGAGTCGCGATAGTGAGTTCCTGGGCCACCCCCACTAAGAAACACGCCTCCCAGATAGACTTTGTGTTGAACCGCGGCTTCGAGCCTTTCGCGCAATCCTGGGTCTTGCGCTTTGTCAGGGTTAGTCTCATGCCAATAGCAATAGCCTTGAGTGCTGTTAGCATCCCTCTCCAGCCCACATTTCTTTCCTCGGGTCGAGAAGACTCGTATTGAGCCCATTTTCTCAACCAAGTTAACCTGTTCATCAACAAGAAAGGTGAAGTTGCATCGTTGTTGGCATGGACCTTGGTTGATGTATTCAGACTCTTCGAGTTCCATAGAGATGTCTCCGATATTGAGTGTAATGATAGCAGGCAGACACTACCTGCCTGCCAAACGTTTGGCGGCCCGGAGGAAACCTTCGCGAGATGTGGGATAGACTCTGACTGTATTGTTGCTGGCGGCGATTACCAGCTTGAAGCCGTCCGGCGAGAGGGAGAAAGGATAAGTTAGGCTCCCCACCTCAACATCACACTCGAAGGACACTATAAACTCGCCGGAGCGGGCGTCCCACACCCGTACCTCCTTCCCTGAAAGCGCGACGGCGCGCGTGCCGTTAGCCGCTAGGGCGGCACGAACCATCCCCTGCTTGCCGCCCCGCCAGCCCTTCAAATGCACGTGCGAACCGTTGCCCGACACCCAAAGTTGTCCCGTGTCATCCTCAGTCACAGTCAACATTCGCGTGGCGTCGAGTAAGAAAGACTTGAGGTGGCCGGGCGGCCTTGCTATTTTGGAAGAGGGCAATTGAATCTGCACCCCGTTCCGCAAGTCCACCCCGCCCAAGCTCCAAAGCTTCATCTCCGGCCTTTCCCATGTGTATCCTTTCGGGTAAGCGCCGGTTATTACTGCCGTGCCGTCCTGAGAGAAAGAGAGGGACGTAATCTCCTCGCCGAAGTTGAACGTCCCGACCGGCGTGCACGTCCGGGCGTCCAGAAAACTTATAAAGACCCGTACGTCCGGAAAATTGCTGAAGATGGGACCGGTGCGGTAGGCAGCCAGCACGTAATCGCCGCCGGCAAGGAATGAGACGCTGAGGGGGTAATCTTCATCTCCCGCGCCACGCACCGGCACGTGGCAGATGGCCCGGCCCGTCTCCACATCCCATGTCTGGATATCTTTACTGATGGCGATGACAATCCGCTTGCCGTCGGCCCCGAAGGCCGCGTGTTTCGATCTCGGAAAAACCAAACTGCTCTCGCTGAGTGACTCGTCCGTGATGGCGAGTGTGTGGCGTAGGCGGCCCGTCCGTATGTCCCAGAGTCGCCCCTTGCCGTCGTCGCCGACTGTCAAGACCGTCCGGTTGTCTGGGGAGAAGGCGACAACATCGAGCGGCCTCACATGCGCGCGCAGGGCAGCGAAGTTCGGGGAGCTGCGTGCGTCGGCGACGCGCACCCTGCTGCCGCTGACCGTGACGACGCGCGCGCGGCCGTCTACGAAGGCTGCGGACTCGATTGTGCCACGATAGCCTCCGAGCCGGAGCAAATCTCCGCCCCCGCTCTGGATGTAAACGCGCTCCTGCCATCTCCGACTGAAGCCTGTGGCGTCCTCGAATTTGGAGATGATGATAGTGGAGCCGTCGTCGCCGAAGCCCTCAAAAGATGCGCCCGCCGGACTGCCATAGTGTTTAAGCATGATTTTGCGACCTGACCGCAGCAGGTAGATTGCAGGCGGCACTTCGCCCACGCCAGGCTCAGGCGGTTGACCGTACATGGTCGGCTCGTCTTCCGGCGTGAAGGCGACGCCGTGGCCATTGCTGACAGGCGAATCCGCCAGCACCTCCTTTCGCCCGGTGCCAATTTCGCAAAGGGTTATGCGCGTTAACTTATTGTCCTGGCTATGCTGTTCGCTAATCAGGATATGGCTTCCGTCACTGTCGAGCGCAACGTCAAGGGCAGTGGAGGCCGCCCCGCATAAGGTCTCTACCGGTCTTGCCTGCGGGCCGGTCAAGTCCAGGAGGAACAGGGCTTTCTGTTGCGTCTTCCAGTTTAGGATTAAGGCTACGAGCCGCTTGCCGTCGCGAGAGAAAGAAGGCGACAGTACTGATCTAGCCACCTCTATGGCCGGTAGGCTGCTCTTACCCGTCCGGCCGTCCCAGAATACCAATCTGGTTGAATCGTTTCGGAGGTCAAATATCCTCCCCAAAATCTTTTCGCCGTTCGGCGAGATGAGCGGGAAGATCGTGTCGCGGGTTCCCACGTCTTCAAGCGGGAGGGAATAGTCGGCGGCCTCGGCCGCCGCCACGACGCCGCTCGTTACCTCATCCGGGAGATATCCTCCGTGCGCGACACTCTGCTCTGCCGCCTCGACGGCGAGGGCGAGGGCATCAGGTTCCATGCCAGGCTCGCGCGCGAGCAGGCCAGCGCGAGAGCCTGCCTCGCGGCGCGAAGTGTCCGCCGCGCGCTCGGCTGACTGGCGTTCAAGCTCTTGCGCCCGCCGCATGGACTGCTCGGCCGCTCTCTTCTGTGTCACTGCCACTTCAGCCGCTGCGTCCGCGTCCTGAACTTGGTTTAGCGCGGCCTCGGCGTCAGCCTTCGCCTGGCCTGCCTCGACGGTGATGCTTTGTAAGCGCTGTTCCGCCTCACCGACTTTCTTATTCGCTGCAGCCACCTCCGCATCGGCTTGCCGCTGGATGGTCGCAGCCTCGGCTCTCGCAGCGCGGATGACGAGGAGGGAAACTGCAATGGTGATGAAGGTGGCGCTGACTCCTGCGAGTAGCGAGGCTCGCAGCCACTGGCTACGCCGCTTGTATCGGAATGAATCTTTGATGAGGTTGATAACCTCGGGCGACGGGTCGCCGCCGCGCACGCGCGCGCCCTGCTCTTGAATCTTCGCTACGCCTATTACTTCATGCCAATTTTCCTGCTCAGCGAGCGCGCCGTCCACGTCCACCGGGATGAAGGGCCGGCGAGTATGGCGGAATAGCTCGATCTCCTTACGTACGAAAGAGGAAGCCACTGCCCCCTTTGTCCCGACCAGGACGAAGACCGTGCTTCTGAGGATTTTCTTCTTCAGCTTCTCCGGCAGATCCTCGTTCGGGTCAGCGACCAACTGGTCGAAGAAACAGATGTGCTTCTTCGCGGCGAGGTGTGCCGCCAGACTCGGTACATACCGGATCGCGTCAGAGCGGGCGTAAGAGATGAAGACATCATCGCCGAAGAAGAATCTGTAGAACTTCTCCCACGGGGTCTCGCGCGGCTTCGGGGGAAGCGGTCCGAAGTCGTAGGCGTCTGGGATGAGAAGGGGTTGCTTATTCATAGGCTGAGCGCCCCACAAGGAGCATACTGTTTCGTCATGTGTACGTGATGCGTGCCTGACGGGCTGGTCTATGCCCGTCCGCCGCTTTGTGGCTGGCGATCTTTCTCACACAGGTCACCACCAGCAGCAAAATATATGGTGTGGGTTAAACCCAAGTTCACTCTCTTTAGCTCTACCTCGAATGGCTTGCTTTTCAGTACATAATCATGACTTCCTCTCAAGGAGGGTGTAAGTTCGCCATGCGGGTAGCGATGTAATTTGTGTTGTTGGCCTCAAAGACCAAGGGCTGAGCGGCTTTATGAATAAGAAGCCCAAGCCTTGCACAACATCAGCGCGCGACGGACAATACCGATCAGGAACTGGAGCGTGGCATTCCAACCAGTTCGCGATCCTATTCAAGGGGAGAGTCCTTGATGGCTGGGCTCAGCCAAACTCACTTATACAGACTGCTTGGAACTCCCGACACTAGCATCTCAACCCGGGCCGTTCAGTTTTGAGGACTAAAGAAAAAATCAGATTCCGTCTGCGAATTGTCTATGGACGAAGATTAGGAACTCTGCCTCGATATGCGTCTTTTTATCAGCTATCACTCGCGCGATAAGGTATTGGCGAACAAGTTGGTCGAAACTCTGCGTAACCAACTCGGGCCAAACGACGAGATATTCTATGATGCGCAAAGTCTGCGAGGTGGCAGCTGTTGGCCGGGAATCTTAGCCAACAAGATCATGGAAGCTGATGCTTTTGTTCTGCTGATCGCGGACAACGGTGTCGGATCGTGGCAAATCCTAGAGTATTACGAGGCGTTCGACCAGTGGGTAAAGACCCGCAAGCCTCTGCTCGTGCCAGTGTTGAAAGAAGGCCAGAGCGCCCCAGGCCTTCCTTTCTTGAAACATCTCCACTGGATAATCGAGCCTGACACGGCATCTGAGAGGTGTGCGGGTCGAATCCTGAACGCAGTTCACTCACCTACAGATGGCGCCTTGACCAACCCATGGCGGTACACGCGGCCATATCGCGGGCTGCTAGCTATGGACGAGGCGGACAGCGATTTCTTCTTCGGACGTGCTTCGGAGACGGAGCAAGTTCTTCAAGTGCTCCAGAGCCCGGCGGGCCGCCTACCAATTCTGGTTGGGAACTCCGGTGTAGGAAAAACCAGTATTGCTCAGGCTGGAGTTCTCGCGGCCATGAAAAGGCAGGCATGGCCAAAAGGTTCTAGTGATACCGCGTGGCCTTCGGTTTTTCAGGACAGCCGCCGCTGGGCTGTCTTGACGATTCGTCCTGGCACGTTCCCACTGCAAAGCCTCGTCGAGGCTTTCTGGTCCCTCTGGCGATTCAGCGAAGTCGATCCGGATCGTGAGGCCCTACAGGCGAAATGGGTTCAACGACTGCACGAGGGGACGGCCAGCATGAAGGGTTTGTTGGACGCTACACAAGAGCGCCTTACGAATTACGGTGAAGACGCGCCTCCGGCCTTTCTTCTCTATCTCGATCAGGGTGAAGAGGTTTATACCAGAGCCGACCAGGAGCAAGCGAGACGCTTTTCTTCGATACTTGCTGATGGAGTCGCCGACCCACGTCTGCGAGCATTCGCCAGTATTCGATCCGACTTTTACGGTCAACTACAAGCAGACCAAGCCCTCTGCTCGGTTTGGGAAAGGGTAGATGTTCATCCTCTGGATAGGGAAGCCATTATGGAGGTGATCACAATGCCTTCGCAAAACCTCGGAGCATCCTTCCTCGAGCATAGCTTGCCCGGCGAACTTGCCCGCCAGACTGTCCAGCACACGGGTTATTTACCTTTGCTATCGTACCTCCTAGATGACCTGTGGGACGCGATGCAGAAACGTGGTGACGGACTTCTCTTGGCTAGCGTCGGGACCGTCAACGTGGGTGGCGTTTTAGCTGCGGCGGGTGACAATTTTATTCACGCGCACCCCGACGAGGTGCCGGTGCTGAAACGCATATTCACGCTAAAGCTCATACACATGGAGGAGCACGGCGATCCGATGCGCCGGCGCGCGTTTCGCTCTGAGTTCACGAACGAAG
>DATKIS010000573.1:0-6230 GCA_035543975.1 Pyrinomonadaceae bacterium | reverse complement strand
CCTTCACGAGCTAACTCCTCGGCTTCGTCAGGACTGAAAACTACCTGGCCCTGGGCTGCACCCGGACTGGCGGGCAGACCGGTTGCCAGAGCTGTTACCTTGGTTTTTGGATCGACGGTAGGATGCAGCAGCTGATCGAGTTGTTCTGGCGAGACTCTTTGAACTGCGGCCGCGCGATCGATAAGTCTCTCGCCAACCATTTCCACGGCGATCCGCACGGCTGCGGCGCCGCTGCGTTTGCCGGTTCTGGTTTGCAGCATCCAGAGCTTGCCGCGTTCGATCGTAAATTCGCAGTCCTGCATGTCGTGGTAGTGCTTCTCAAGCAGACCGGTGATCGAGGCGAATTCTTCGTAAACCTTCGGGAGCTCTTTCTTTAGTTGGCTGATCGGATTGGGCGTCCGCGTGCCGGCGACCACGTCTTCGCCCTGAGCGTTGAGCAAATACTCGCCGTAAAGCTCCTTCTTGCCGGTTGACGGATTCCGGGTGAAGGCCACGCCGGTGCCGCTGCCTTCGCCCATGTTGCCGAACACCATGGCCTGCACGTTTACCGCTGTCCCCAGGGAATCGGGAATGCGATTGACGCGGCGATAGTCGATGGCGCGGCGGCCCATCCAGGAATTGAAAACGGCGGCGATGGCGACGCGTAGTTGTTCGTAAGGATCTTCGGGAATGGCATGTTGCTCGGCCAGAATAATCTGCTTTTCAGCGGCAATGATGTCGCGCAAATGCTCCGGCTTAAGATCTGTATCCCGGCCTCCCGAGGTTAGGGCCTTGTAGCGGTCCATCACCCGCTCAAACTTTTCGTGGGCCACGCCCATTACAATCTCGCCAAACAAAGAGGCGAACCGTCGATACGCATCCAGGGCGAAACGAAGATCACCCGTCTGGGCGGCGAGACCCTGGACAGTTTCTTCATTGAGGCCCAGGTTCAAAACCGTGTCCATCATTCCCGGCATCGAAAAGGCGGCGCCGGAACGGACCGAAACCAGTAGAGGGTTTTCGGGATCGCCGAATTTCTTGCCCACCTTCTCTTCAATCTTTTGCAGGCCTTCCTTGACCTGTTCCCACATGCCTTCCGGGAAACTCTTGTCGTTGTCGAAGAACGCATTGCATGCTTCGGTGGAGACAATCAGTCCCGGTGGCACGGGCAGGCCGGCGCGGGTCATTTCACATAGTCCGGCGCCTTTGCCTCCCAGGAGGGACTTGTTCTGGCCGTCGCCTTCTTCGAAAAGATAGACCCATTTGCTGGCAGTTTCGAGTGGAACTTCTTTGGGTTCTTCGATCGCAGTGCTCATAACAGGGGATACTCTCCATTGAAATTTGGTCGCTAATAGGACAGTCATTCTTGTCTGTCCATGGTTGTCGTTAGGACCTTAGGGAACAGGCAGGATGCCTGTTGGTTCGGGACAACTCAGGTCGGGTTAGGACTGACGGAATGCTTATTATTCGGGCCGGACCTGATTATCGCACTTTTACGGCGACTGTAAAACTTGAGCGGAGCTGGGTCGGACGGAAAACATCGCTAGTCCCGCGCTAGCGGACGACTGAAAATAGCCCGGCGATTCATCGCTGGGAAGCAAGACAGCCGAAACTGAGTCCGAGAAGCGGACGGCTGAAACAGCGGGTATTCAGGAGAGAATCCCTCAGCCGTCCGCTTCTCGGACTACAGTCTCTTCACTGCTCACCTTCATTCGTCCGCTCGCGCGGACTGACAAAACCGTTTTCGCGCAAAGCCACTCCCAACGATGAATCCGGGCTGTTTTCAGTCGGCCGCTCGCGCCGACTCGGTCGAAGCCAGCTGCTTCTCCAAAGCCTGGCTCGTCTACTTTTCATCAGCCCCGGTACAATGCGGACTTCATTCTGCTTTGCCATCCAACCTGCTTCGGTGATAGATAAGGCAGTCTTTCCGAGACGCGACAGGAGATTGAGATGCCGGATAACAAAAAGCAGGTTCGTTGGTGGGTTTTGGTCTTTGTGACGGTCGTCTCGCTATATTTGTGTTGGCTGATGGTCCAGCCATTCATCGGCGTACTCGCCTGGGCGGCTGTCCTGGTCATCGTTTTCTATCCCATACATCGTCGGCTGGTCCAACTCACCCGTCGGCCAGCACTGAGCGCCTTGCTTTCCTGTGTCCTGGTCATTCTGACGATCCTGGTTCCGGTCGCTCTCCTGACCGTGGCCGTGCTCAACGAACTCTCCGGCGCGGCCCAGAATGTCCAGGCGTTAATTGTCTACGTACTGGATCCGAATTCCCCGGTCACGGGCGGTTTGCTGAAGTGGTTCGGCAACTATGTGGACATCGAACAAATTCGGTCCGGTCAATATCTGGTGCAGAGACTCCAGGGAGTCAGCGGTCAGATAGCCGGCCGCACCCTCGGAATTATCGGGGGAGTAGTGGGCGCGATCGTGCAAATGTTTTTTGTGGTTTTCACGATGTATTACCTGTTCCGCGACGGCGATCGAGTTTTCGATACGGTGAGAGATGCGCTCCCGCTTGAACGAGCGCAAGCGGTGTCGATCATGGAGAGGGCCCGTGACGTGATTAGCGCCAGCGTCTATGGCGTGTTAGTGATCGCGGTCATCCAGGGCGCACTCGGAGGATTGGCATTTTGGGCATTACGTGTTCCTTCGGCCCTGGTTTGGGGTGTAGTGATGGTATTCCTATCCATGATCCCGATGTTGGGAGCGTTTCTGGTTTGGGTGCCGGCGGCGATTTACCTGGCGCTCACCGGCCACTATCTCAAGGCTCTGCTTCTCGTTTTGTGGGGCACGCTGGTCATCGGCATGATCGACAACTTCCTGCGTCCCAAACTCGTCGGCAGCCGAACCAAGCTGCACGAGTTGTTAATTTTCTTTGCGGTGCTGGGGGGCCTGCAGGTGTTTGGCGTGTTGGGAATTGTGATGGGCCCGGTGGTACTGGTCATTGCCATGACGCTGATTGACGTTTTCCGAACGGTCGATAAGTCTGCGAAGGCGTCGTAAAGGAAACTGTTAGTTTGCTTCTGGGTCGTTTGATAGGTAGAACCCAAGGAAACGGTCAACTTCATTAGCTATCGTGAAACTACCCGCAGACAGCCGCAAACTAACAGTTTGCTTTACAGTCCTCTTGCTACTCCCGTTGCAGATCGCGGCCCAGCGAGATTTCGCGCGCTACGTCGACCCATTCATCGGCACAGCCGGCCATGGTCACACTTTCCCCGGCGCCACGATGCCGTTTGGGATGGTACAGCTCAGTCCCGACACCAGGCTCACCGGCTGGGACGGCTGCTCCGGCTACCACTATTCCGACAACATCATCTACGGTTTCAGCCATACACATCTCAGCGGCACCGGCATCTCTGACTATGGCGACATTCTCCTGATGCCCACTGTGGGCGAAGCCTACGTCAACGCGTTAGGTGGCGCCGGCGGCGACCAAACCGAGCAGGGCTATGCTTCCCGCTTCAGTCATCAGAACGAAAACGCTCGGCCCGGTTACTACGCGGTGAAGCTCGATGACGACAATATCTCGGTTGAACTGACCGCCACTCGCCGCACCGGCCTTCATCGCTATCTGTACCCGCAGACTGACCGCGCCAACATCATTCTCGACCTCAGTCATCGAGACAAAGTGCTGGACTCGTATCTGCGGATTGTCGATAGCACCCACGTCGAGGGCTTCAGGCGATCAGAAGCGTGGGCCAAAGATCAGATTGTCTATTTCGTGGCGGAGTTTTCGCAGCCGTTCCTGAGCTCGAATGTGTTTATCGATGGAGTCTCGGCGGGGCTTTCAGAAGCTCGCGGCACTAACGTCAAGGCGGCTCTTCGTTTTTCCACGCGGGCCGGGCAGCCCGTGCTGACGAAGGTAGCCATCTCGGCAGTCAGCCTTGAAGGAGCGAGAAAGAACCTCGCCGCCGAACTTAACCACTGGGATTTCGAGAAAACAAGATCCGACGCGGTCCGCGCCTGGAATGCTGAACTCAACAAGATAGAAGTCAACGCCGGAACTGATGCTCAACTCAAAAACTTTTACACTGCGCTTTACCACACCATGATTGCGCCCAATCTCTTTATGGATGCTGACGGACAGTATCGTGGACGCGACTTCAAGATTCATCAGGCCCAGGGTTTTGAAAACTACACCGTCTTCTCGCTCTGGGACACGTTCCGGGCCGCCCATCCGCTTTACACGATCATCGATCAAAAACGCACAGTGGATTTCATCAGGACGTTTCTGGCGCAATACGAACAGGGGGGAAGGCTGCCGGTTTGGGAGCTCGCCGCTAACGAAACCGAGACGATGATTGGCTACCACGCCGTGTCGGTGATTGCTGATGCTGCGATCAAGGGTATCAGCCTCAAAGGTGTTGATTCGGAACAAGCGTTCGCCGCCATGAAGCAGAGTGCTGAGTTGCGACATTTCGGTCTCGGGCCTTACCTGGATCACGGCTACATCAATCTCGAGGAAGAAAGGGAATCAGTTTCCCGCACCCTCGAGTATGCCTACGATGATTGGTGCATCGCGCAGATGGCCCGCCTGCTCGGCCATACGGCTGATTACAACCGGTACCTTGAGCGCGCCCAGTTTTACAAAAACGTTTTCGACACTCAAACCGGCTTTATGCGCCCACGGACCAACGGCGGTTGGTTGACGCCGTTTGATCCGCGCGAGGTCAACTTCAGTTTCACGGAAGCCAACTCGTGGCAGTACACGTTTTTCGTTCCACACGACGTCAGTGGCTTAGTTGAACTGATGGGTGGAAAACAAAAGTTTGCCGCTAAGTTAGACCAGTTGTTTACCGCGGATAGCCAAACTACGGGACGAGATCAGGCTGACATTACGGGGCTGATTGGCCAGTATGCTCACGGCAATGAACCCAGCCATCACATGGCCTATCTCTACAACTACGTGAATCAACCGTGGAAGACGCAGGCCCGGGTGCGACAGATCCTGGATGATTTTTACCAGCCCGAACCCGACGGTTTGATTGGGAACGAAGACTGCGGACAAATGTCTGCCTGGTATGTTTTGAGTGCCGCCGGTTTTTATCCCGTCACTCCCGGTTCGCCCGTTTATGCCATCGGCTCGCCGCTATTCCCCGAGGTGCGGTTCAATCTTGAGAATGGAAAGACGTTTGTGGTTAAGGCGGGGGGAGTTTCGGCCCGGAATATCTACGTTCAGTCGGCACGGCTGAACGGCAGGGCTTACCGAAAGTCGTATCTCAATCATAGCGATTTGATGGCCGGTGGGGAGTTGGTCTTAGAGATGGCAGCGCAGCCAAATCAAAACTGGGGCGTCGGCCCGAACGATGTTCCGGTTTCACGAATTGATGGTAAGCAGATTGTTCCGGTGCCGGTAATCGGCGCGGCCGGAAAGACATTCAAGGACCGTATGACGATTACCATTCAGGACAATAGCGCTCAGGGCAGTAGCGTTCAGGGCAGTAGCCCGACTGTGAAAGAGGGCTCGAGTTTTGGCAGGCCCACAATTCACTACACAACCGACGGCAGCCAGCCCGGCCCCGGCTCACCGGTCTACACCAAGCCCTTCCTCATCGACCACAGCATCACCATCAAGGCCGTCGCCGTAAGCAGCGACGGCAGGCGCAGTCTCGTGGCCACCGCAAGTTATCATCGGATACCTCACAATTGGATCATTGGCCTGAATTCGAAATACAGCTCTCAATACACCGGCGGAGGCGACTTCGCCTTGATCGATGGAATTAGAGGCACTGCGAACTGGAGCGGCGGAGGCTGGCAGGGTTATCAGGGCCAGGATCTGATAGCCGTCGTGGATCTGGGAAAGGTTGAGAGCGTTTCAAAACTGGGGGCCGGCTTCCTGCAGGACGCCGGCTCGTGGATTTGGATGCCGCGGAGCGTCGACTTTGAAGTTTCTCTGGATGGGCGAAACTTCACTCAAGTAGTGACGATTTCAAACGAGGTGCCTGATGGGAGTAAGCCCGGCGAGGGCACCGGCGCCATCATGAAGGACTTCGTGAAGGGTTTTCCGCCAAGGAACGCGCGCTATGTTCGTATCCGCGCTCATAACTTCGGAAAGATACCTGCCTGGCATCCGGGCCACGGCGGCGACGCGTGGATCTTTGCGGATGAGCTCATCATTGAGTGATCGTTTGGAGTGCGGCGGCTCGACGCCGCTTTGGTCTGCGGCGGCTTGACGCCGCTTTGGTCTGCGGCGGCTTGACGCCGCCTTCTTTGGACAGGCCGCCGGATACGAAAGCGGCGTCAAGCCG
>DATKIS010000572.1:0-3652 GCA_035543975.1 Pyrinomonadaceae bacterium | reverse complement strand
GTCGGCCAACGTTGCGTGACGGTATCCGCTCACTGGCGGCGGTCGGAGTGCTCCAGCCCCGTCGCGGCGCCGGAACCTTTGTCGTCAAGGCAGAAGGCTCGCCAGTTCTTGATAGCAATCCGTTGCGCCTGATGGCCTCTCTGCACGGGTTTACTCCAGACGAAATGTTCGAAGCGCGCAAGTCTCTCGAGATGGCAATTGCTGGTCTCGCGGCCGAACGCGCCACCGGAGACCAACTGGCATCCATGTCGGAGGAGATTGCCGAGATGTTTGCCTCACTCGATGACCCGGAGCAGTTTCTGGTTCACGATATGCGGTTTCATCAAACGGTCGCTGCTGCTTCAGGGAATCGCATCCTGACATCGCTGATGAACATGGTGGCCACAATTCTCTTTGACGTTCGCAAGAAGACCGTCAAGCGGGCTCGCGATCTTAAAGAGTCCGCCGAAATGCACCGCACGATCTACCGCGCTATCCGGAAGCGAAACGTCGAGGCGGCCAGCGAGGCCATGCGTGATCACCTCATGCTTGCACAGAAGGCACAGGCTTCCGAAGAAACAGACGCGGCGACAACATCAAGCAGAAAACGCAAGACCAGCGCTCCCGCAAGCGAGGAGCGCGCATCGTGGTCGAATGTCAAAGAGCCAGAGACTGCGACGAGCCTGGTTGAATCTCACGATCCCATCAATTAACCACCGCCCTGATCGTTATTCGCATCAGCTGTCCGTGATTCACTTGTTCAGGCAGCCACCTCTACCTTGGCGGGGTCGAGTCGTGGTGCCAGCAAATGGATAATCAGCAGCGCGACCAGATAAGCAACGGCAGCGATAATGAAGATCGGGAAGTAGGAACCTGTATATTGCAGGATCAATCCAACCGTGGTCGAAATGAGCATGCCGCCAACAGCGCCGGCCATGCCACCGATGCCCACCACCGACCCAACGGCCCGTCGCGGGAACATATCCGAAACCATGGTAAAAATGTTGGCGCTCCAACCCTGATGGGCCGACGCCGCCAACGAAACCAAAGCCACCGCCACCCAGAGATTTGAGGCCTTAGCCGCAAATACAATGGGGACGACGGCCAGGGCGCAAACCAGCATCGCTGTCTTGCGGGCCTTGTTCACGGACCATCCTCGCTTGATCATCGACGATGACAACCAACCGCCTCCGATGGAACCGAAGTCGGCTGCCACATAGATGATCACGAGCGGCAGGCCGATGTGACTGATATCCAGGCCGTAGTTGGTATTAAGGAATTTCGGAAGCCAGAACAAGTAAACCCACCAGATGGGATCTGTCAGAAACTTACCGACCGCAAAGGCCCAGGTTTGACGATGCGGGAGCAGACGAGCCCACGGTATCTTGGTCATTGGCTCCGGGGGATCCGATTGAATGTGAGCCAGTTCGGCCGGGGAGAGCTTTGGGTGCTCCTCTGGGCGCCGGTAGATTACCAGCCAGAAGGCGAGCCAGATGAACCCAATCATGCCGGTGATGATGAAAGCCCACTGCCAGCCGTAAGTAATGGCAATAAAGGGAACGACCAGCGGGGCGACGATCGCTCCCACATTCGAGCCGCTGTTGAAAATGCCGGTGGCCAGCGCCCGTTCCTTCTTGGGAAACCACTCGGCCACAGTCTTGATCGCCGCCGGAAAGTTACCAGCTTCGCCTAGTCCCAAAGCAAACCGAGCTACGCCAAACGTGAAGGCCGAGTGCGCCAGCGCATGGGCCATCGCCGCGAGTGACCAGAAAACCATGGCAAACGAGAAGCCTTTTCGCGTGCCGAAGCGGTCCATCAGGTATCCCACCAGCAGAAGGCCGAGCGCGTAAGCTGCCTGGAAAGCCGTGGTCACATATCCATACTCGGCCTCGTTCCAGCCAATGGTGGCAACAAAGCTCTTGTCCGTAGCCAGGATTCCCAGCACCGCACGATCGATGTAGTTGATCGTGGTGGCGAAGAAGAGCATGGTGCAGATCACCCATCGGTAGCGTCCAATGCGACCCACAACTCCTTCGCTGGCGGCGACCACCGCTCCGGTCAGGCTGGATCCAGCCGACTGCGGGGGGGCGACATCCGATTCCGATTTGGGAACGGCGGCGCCTAGAACTTCCTCGTTTGAGTCATTCATTTCTTTACTCCCTGCGGCAGGTAGTTGTTTTCAACCGGACGAAACGCACTGTTGATTCGCCGAAAAAGAGCCACGCATTGCAAATGATTCACTGATTAACGCCGCTTGCGAGAAAACCGCCATCGACAGTCAAAATCTCGCCGTTGACGAAACTGGCGGCGTCGGAGGCAAGGAATATTGCCGCGCCTGCCAATTCCTCCACCTTACCGAAGCGTTTCATCGGTGTCCGGAGCAGGAATTCGCGTCCACGTTCGGACTCGTCGAGAAGTTTTGTATTCAAAGCTGTGCGGAAAACGCCGGGCGCAATCGCGTTAACGCAAACGCCACGCGGGGACCACTCCACCGCCAGAGATTTTGTCAGCGACGCAACGGCTGCCTTACTGGCCGAATACGCAGCTACCTCATAGAGGGCGACAAAAGTGGAGAGCGAAGCAATGTTAATGATGCGTCCATACTCGCGCTCCAGCATGTGCCGCCCGAAGACCTGACAGGAGCGCAGGGTCCCCGTCAGATTAGTCTCGATGATGTCGTTCCAATCGTCTTCTGAGAAATCCAGCGTCGGGGCGCGTTTGGTCCGGCCGGCGGAGTTGACCAGTATGTCTACTTTGCCGAAGGCGTTGATGGTCTCATCCAGCACTCGTTGGAGGGAGTTGCGGTCCGAAACATCTGAAGCGACCCGAATGGAGCGTCGCCCACGGCTTTCGATTTCTGTGGCCGCAGCTTCTACCTGTTCCTCCCGGCGAGAGGTGGGAACGACGTCGGCGCCGGCATCTGCCAAGCCGTGAGCAATGGCGCGACCTATTCCGGAGGTCCCACCGATGACTACGGCAACTTTGCCGTTCAATTCCAGAGTTGAGTAACTCATCTATGCCTCGAGGTTATACCCCTGGGTTTTCCCTGCTGAACGCAAGGGAATACCATGGATGGATTGAAGTGCACCGCAGATTCCAGAACTTTAACGCAAATCGAAAGCAAGTAGAAGCCAGGTTCAGGGCGGATGCGCTAAACCAGCCTTTGTGCAAGGCCGGACGGCAGAGACGTCCTGATTTCGAAAACCGGGGGGGGCTGGCTAGAAGTTAGCCAGCGTTTTTTGGATTCTATGTAATCTGCATAGCTCCAAAAGCCAAAGGTCATACCAATCATTAAAAAGGGTCGGTATCGTGTAACATCATCAGATGGGTTCTGTCAACATTTACTTCCCAAAGCCACCATCAAAGCCTACATATCTGGCTTTTTCTGTTGCTAAGATCGGTAGTCCGGGTGCATACTACGTGGTCAGTAAAACTTATTACACTGGTGGAAATGGTTCAACCATTTTCCGGGTTGTTCAAGTGGGTGTTTTCCAGCACTGTCGGTACGCCAGGGCGCCGACGGGTTTTGTTGTGGGGGTTAACTAATTGTCTACGACTCGCCAGCGAACATTTGTGCGAAGGGAAATCCGCGGCAACGTGTGGTTAAGCGGCGCCGACACAACCGAACATATTGATGTCGGCGTCCTGGCCCCGAGAACGATAAGCTACGAGG
>DATKIS010000571.1:0-3951 GCA_035543975.1 Pyrinomonadaceae bacterium | reverse complement strand
ACCAGGGAAAGTAGCTCCTTCACCTTCTCCTTGATCTCCTTGCGACGTCGCTTCCTGATCTTCAGGCCGTAGCCAATATTCTTCTCGACCGTCATCTTGGGAAACAGCGCATAGGCCTGAAAAATCACACCCACACCGCGTTCGCGGGCAGGGAGTTCGGTAACGTCCTTGCCGTGAAGCATGATCTTGCCGGTGTAGGGTTGTTCCAGGCCGGCAATTATTCGGAGTATTGTCGTCTTGCCGCTCCCCGAGGCGCCCAGCAGGACCAGCGCTTCGCCTTCGGCAACATCAAACGAGATGTTTTGCAGCACACTGGTCTTACCGAAAAACTTGCTCACGCCGACAATACTAGCCGCCGGCTGTTGAGCTGCAGCTTCCTTTAGACCCAGATTCGTCTTGTTTTCCATAACTCTGGCTACTTGAGCCATTTGTTTACCTCAATCTGAACCGCCAATAAACCAGTAATGAATCAGAACCAGAACAACGGCCCTCTCTTATTTCTCTGAAAACCCTGGCACCGTTGGCGTCTTGGCGTCTTGGCGGTTAACGCTTCGACCGCGTCTCAATCAACATCCAGCCAATCGCGCGCAAAGAACAGCACGCTGAAAATCAGGAACGAAAAGAGCGCCAGGACGATTGCAATAGCATTGGCGGATTCGATTTGGCCCTCATTGAATTTCGCAAAAATATAGAGGGGCGCCGTTTGAGTTTTCCCCGCCAGATTTCCCGATACCAGGATCGTAGATCCAAACTCACCAACCGCGCGCGCGAAGGTTAACAGAGCGCCGGAGACGATTGCGCCTCGTAACGACGGTAACGTTACGTGCCAGAAGGTTTGGACACGCGTGGCTCCAATCGTGGCTGAGGCTTCTTCGAGCGAACGGCTCATCGTGTCGAAGACAGGCTTGATTACCCCAAAAGCCAACGGAAACGTGACGAATACGTTTGCCAGGATAATCGCTCCCGCGGTGAACATAACGTCAATACCGTGCGGTCTTAGTAACCGGCCAAGCATACCGTACGGTCCCCACAAAAGCAGGAGGGCAAAACCGGCGACGGCAGTTGGAATCGCGGTCGGTAACGAGATCGTTACGATCAGCGCATTGCGTCCCCAGAAGCTGTAACGCGAAAGCACATAGGCGGCGAACAGTCCAAAGACTACGTTGAAAACGGTAGCCCAAAAACTCGTGGCCATCGAAAGCTTGAGCGCAAACACCGCCTCCGGCGCCATCAGTGCGGCCCAGAAGCTCGTCAACCCCTGGAGGGTTCCGAAATAGAAGATCGAAGCCAGCGGAAGAAAGACCAACGGCAGCATCATGAATACCAGCATGCCGATGCTCAAGGGCCGCGCCACGTCGAAGCCGCGCACATGGCGCATTGTTGGTATGAGTGAACTCATTGAATTATTTACGCTGGACCTGGTTCTTGAAAATTCCTTCGATCACCTCCGGATACGCCCTACCCCAGCCGCCAAAGTAGTCAATCGTAAACGGCATTTGTATGTGAGCTAGCTCCTTGCTTTCCAGGTTGAGGTTCTCATAAGAGACCGACCAGAAGTGATACTTCACGAAAGCCCGCTGGGCATCCTCACTTGAAAGATACTGAATGAAAGCTTCAACTACCGGCCGCTTGGCCGCATTGACGTTCCTATCCACCACCACCGCCGGGTGCTCACTGAAAATCGTCGCCTGCGGCACTACAACGTCCACCGGCGTCTTGTTGTTCTCTTTCATCAACAAGCCTTCAAGCTCGTAGGTGATCAGTGCATCACCGAAGCCGGTCTCAAACTGCGTGCGCGCCTCGCGGGCGGAGCCGGGAGTTGAGATGACGTTTTTCCAGACCGCGCGGAGCAGCTGCAAACCGCGGGCGTGGTCCGGCTCGCCGGATTGCTTTTCGGCCTTCACCAGTTCCGAACCATAGATTGCGAGGACAGACCACTGTGCACCCCCCGAACTGACCGGATCAGGATGAATCAACTTCACTCCTGGCTTGGCGAGATCCGCAAAGTCGTGAATGCCTTTTGGATTACCCTGGCGGACCAGGATAACGAAAGGCGTCTTGTTGATGATTCCTTTGTTTGGAGACGAGCGCCAGTCCGTGGTAACAAATCCGCCTTGCTTCAGCCTATCCGCGTCGCGTTCGATGGAAAGAATTGCGATGTCGGCTTTGACGCCCTGGAGAATCTGGTTGGTGATGGTCTCTGAACCGGCGAACGACGACGTGAAACTTACCTCGGTGCCGTGCTCACTTTTCCATTTAGCGACGAAGCCTGGATAGACTCCCTTCTCGAGCGACTCCTTCATTATCGAGAATCCGTACACCGTCAAATTGATCCCGCCGCCGCTTTCGGAGGCTGGTTTGGGCAAACAACTGCCGGAGAGCAAGGTGAGCCCGAGGAGGGCGAAACCCACCGCGACGGCCATTTTGAATGTACGTAGCCTCATAAGGCACCAATGCCCTTCAAATTGTGTCGTGGCCTTGAAACCACGCGGGGCGGTCTTGCGGGGGTTAGTGGTCTATACCATACCTTTGCCTTTTCTGGAAAGATCAAAGAGAGTGAGCTTATGATACGAAACCTACGGTTCTTGTTCGGCAAGTGCAGGCAATAACCTAAAGACTCTAACTATGCGAGAACTCTTTATCGTCGGCTTGTTACTTATCTCACTAAGTTGCGAGTCCCCATTACCAAAGAGCAGGCCGGACCAAAACGAATTAATCGTTGCGGCGGCGGCCAACCTGACCGACGCTTTCGCTGAGATTGGGCCACGGTTTATGGAAAAGACTGGGGTTCGCGTGGTCTTCAGCTTTGGCGCTACCGCGGATCTGGCCAAGCAAATCGAAAATGGCGCGCCCTTCGACGTGTTTGCCGCGGCCGATGTCGACCACGTGGACCAACTTGAGCGAAAAGGCTTGCTCATACCCGGAAGCCGCGCCATTTACGCTCAGGGACGGCTCGTAATGTGGTGGCCGCCAGAGAGCAAACAAAAAGCTGCTCAGATTAGCGACATTACTGCGAAGGAGTTTGAGAGGGTAGCTATTGCGAAGCCGGACATTGCTCCGTACGGGCAGGCAAGCGTTGAGAGTCTGAGCGCGCTAGGCATCTGGAACCAGGTGGAACCAAAGGTTGTCTACGGTCAGAATGTGTCTCAAGCCAAGCAATTTGCGGCGACAGGTAATGCAGAAGTTGCTTTCATACCTCTTGCGCTGGTCAAGCCGGGTGAAGGGACATACATCGAGGTGTCTGAGGAATCACATAAACCTATCGATCAGGCGTTGGGAATAATCAGCGACTCGCGGAAGCCGCGCGCGTCGTGGCAGTTTGTCCAATTTCTTCTTAGTACTGAAGGACAGGAGATCCTCGCACGAAGGGGCTATAACAAGCCGCGAATTGAGCGATGAAAGCAAGGCGATCCACGAAATAACATGAACGGTCACGAAAGAGAGCTTGGAGTCATTTCGAGAATCTTCGTGGATCAGTAACAAGTTTTGAAATGTCAGCACCGGGAGCAGCTTCGATCGGCAACTCGCCTTTGCGAAAAATACGAGCGCCGGCCGAACCCTTCAGCATCGCAATGCCACCTTCAACCCTCAGCATCGCTCCCTCCCTCAAACCCACCACCGGCGCCTCGTTCTCTTCAAGAAACTGAAGAATCCTCTCTTCTCGAGTTTCACCCATGTGGGTTGAGCCCGGATCCGGATCCAGGTAGTGCGGGTTGATCTGGAAAGGGACGAGCCCGAGTGCGTCGAAAGAGGGCGGCTCAACTATCGGCATGTCGTTGGTAGTGCGGATGGTTGGCCCCGCCACGTTAGAGCCGGCGCTGGCGCCCATGTAAGGCATCCCGTCTTCAGCCCGGGACTTGATTCGAGCTAGCACGTCAAAGTCGTAGAGGGCTTTCAGCAGTCTAAATGTGTTTCCCCCTCCGATGAATATAGCCTCAGCGTCGTCAACCG
>DATKIS010000570.1:0-4401 GCA_035543975.1 Pyrinomonadaceae bacterium | reverse complement strand
CACTGAAGTGCGGGGCTACTTTCACTCGTCCCCTTCGGGGACTGAAGCAAGAGCCGAGTCTACATGATCGATACCGGATCGATCTCGACGTTTATCGACCGCAGATTTACCTTTCGCTCGTTAAGGGCCCGCAGAGCGCCGTCAATTATTTTGCGAAGTTGGAGGCGATTGCGACACTTAATTAAAAGCTGCACCCGATACTCACCCTTCAATCTCGCCAACGGCGCCGGAGCTGGGCCTAAAATGCGGGCGGCCCGGTCCGGATTCGCTCGGTCCAATTCCTTACGTAGTTCGACGGCGTCAGCTCTGACCCGGACAATATCAGTTCCATGGACCAACAGGGACGCGAGCGCCACAAATGGCGGGTAAGTATGATTCTGGCGATGCCGAATCTCCTCCTGATAGAAACCGGAATAGTCTTGTGCGCTACCGTGTCTCAGAGCGTAGTGATAAGGATGATAGGTCTGGATCAAAACTCTGCCGGGGCGATCACCACGCCCGGCGCGTCCCGCAACCTGGGTTAACAACTGGAACGTGCGTTCGGCCGAACGGAAGTCGGGCAACGCCAGACCAGCATCGACTGAAACAACTCCAACGAGGGTGACATTGGGGAAGTCGTGTCCCTTGGCCAAAATCTGAGTGCCGACCAACATGTCGATCTTTCCGTCGCTAAAGTCCATCAGCGATCTCTCAAAGGTGCCGCGGCGAGACGTGGTGTCGCGATCAACTCGCGCGATCCGAAGGGAAGGGAAGAGCTTGCCGAGCATCACTTCGATTTGTTCAGTTCCTTCGCCGACGTAGTAGATATATTTCCCCTCGCAGCTGGGACACTTTTGCGGGGCAGGTTCGCGATGGTCGCAGTAGTGGCAGACGATCACGGCTTCGCTGCGATGGTACGTGAGCGTGACATCACAATTCGGACATTGAATGCTCTCGCCGCAGGATCGGCAAAGGACGAAGCTGGAATAGCCGCGCCGGTTCAGGAGGATAATGGACTGCTCACCGTTCTCGTGGGTTTGCTGAATCGACTTCAGTAACTCATCCGAAAAAACCTTTGGTTTCCGGTCACGAGCAAATACCTCGCGCATGTCGATAATCTCGGCCAGCGCCATCGGGCGATTACCGAGGCGATCCGGCAGTTCGAGATACCGGTATTTTCCGGTACTGGCGTTGTGAAATGTTTCGAGTGACGGGGTGGCGGAACCGAGGATTACCACCGCCGATTCTTTTTGGGCGCGGACAATAGCGGTGTCACGGGCATTGTAATGCGGGGAATCCTGTTGCCGGTAAGTTGATTCGTGCTCTTCGTCAACGATAACCAGTCCAAGGTCTTTTGTCGGTGCAAACACAGCCGACCGGGTACCGATGACCACCCGCGCCTCGCCGTTTCTAACGCGCGTCCATTCGTCGAAGCGCTCTCCTCGGGAAAGGGACGAATGGAAAATGGCAACTTTGTCGCCGAAGTGCATGCGCAGGCGACGCGAGAAAACTGGCGTCAGCGCGATTTCCGGTACCAGCATCAGTGCCGAACGGCCGAGTTCCAGCGCCACTCGCATGGCGCGAATGTAGACTTCCGTTTTTCCGCTCCCGGTAACTCCATGCAGCAGGAAAGGGGCGTAAACATGGGCCCGAAGTGGCTGATCGATCTCCGCCAGAACTCGCTCCTGCGACTCAGTCAAGACATAGTCCTCAGGTTGCTCAAACCGCGCATGACCGAGCGGATCTCGACGTAACCTCGCCTCGAAGACTTCGACGAGTTTTCGTTTCTGCAAAGTAGCCACAGAGGAAGCGCTCACTTCCGCCGCCGACAACAGTTCGGGGAAGGCGAGAGACTCGTGGGCCTTCAGCACATCGATTACCCGCTGCTGGCCATCGGTGAGTTTGCGCTCCTCGGCGCCAGTTGGAGCAGCAGGGTTTGATTGGGCCAAGCGAACTCTTCGCTGATACTTCGCTCGGACAAACTCGCTCGCTGGGCGCTGTAGCACCTCAACCAACCCATCGCGCTCCAGTTCGCGAGCTAGCCGGTTCGCCTGCAAAGCGCCAAACTGATCCGAAACATCAGCGAAAGCAGTCTCGCCCGAGTCATCCAACAATTGCAGCAGGCGGTGCCGCAGAGTCTGAGTAGTCGAGGCAGGTGATTCCCGGATGTCGGCGCGCCCTTTTGGGGTGATCGAAAGGAATCTCTCAATCATGGGGCTGATACCGGGTGGGAGCGCCGCCTTGATCACTTCCCCCCACGGAGCCAGGTAGTATTCAGATACCCAGCGCGTGAGTTCGAGCAGCTGAGGCGTGACGAGCGGCGTAACATCAAGGAGGTCTCGGGCGTCCTTAATATCAGACTCCCGGAGACTCGTTTCAGTGCCCAGGTGCGTGCTCAACGCTACGATATAGCCGGTAACGAACTGGCGACCAAACGGAACCACAATGCGAGAACCCGGCTGGGCGAAAGGACGCATCGGAGGTGTAAGTCGGTAGGTAAATGTTGATGAAATGTGGACTGGCACAGCCACATTCGCAAAGACGGGGGCGTCTTCGTCGGGAGTGTCTGTCGGGTTTATCGTGTCGGCGTTTATTGAATCTTCGTGGGAAGACCCCAAGCGTTGTTGCACGTATCAGAAGGTAGCGCGAAAACTGATTTTGGAAAAGTCGCAGAGACTGTGGCGGCCGAGTTAATTCTGTCGTCGCGGAGTAGTCTCGAGATAGTCGCGCACCTTTTTGAGATCCTGCCAGGTTTCTTGTTTCTTAGAAGGGTCGCGTAACAGGTAAGCGGGGTGAAATGTGGGCATTACTTTAACGCCATGGTAGTCCTGAAACTGACCCCGGACTCGCGTAATACCCTGCTTAATCTCCAGTAGATTCCGCATCGCAGTGTTGCCGAGTACCACGATGACCTCTGGCTGCACTGCCGCAATTTCCCGCAGCAGGAAGGGTTTGCACATCGACGCTTCTTCTGTAGTAGGCGGGCGATTGCCCGGGGGGCGACAACGATTAACGTTCCCAATGAGAACGTCTTCTCGCTTGAACCCGATCGCTTCGATGATCTTTGTTAGTAGCTGGCCAGCCCGGCCTACGAACGGACGGGCCTGAGCATCCTCGTCAGCCCCTGGTGCTTCACCCACGAACATCAGCCGAGCCCTGCGATTACCCTCTGTATGCACGATGTTGGTCCGCCTTTCGTAAAGCGGGCAACGCGTACAATTTCCGATGTCTGACCATATCTCCTCAAAACTTTCAGACGACGTTGGAAGAGTTGGCGTCGCGGCAGGCGAATCTCCGAACAGGGTTTCCGGGGAAGGCGACGTTGTAATTGCGGGTTGCGCTCTGCGAGGAGTGGATTCGGTGTGGGGTCTGTTGGGTCTTGGCGAAGGGCTCTGCTCAGACACGCGACGGTATTCCGCTGAGCCGAGTCCATCGGTCGCTTCCCCTTCAGTCACAACCGTCTGATTCCGGGAGTTCGAAAGTTGGCGCTCCGCCTCAATGTTAGTGACACCCAACTCATGGAGGTATGCCACTTGTTCTCTAGTGTCCCTTATGATTGAGATGAACTCGGTGATGATGGAATCTGAGGGCATGTTGTTAGCGGCAAACTTGCAAATCGTCAGATTGGTTGAGGGCTAAGCTTTTCTGCGTCGGCTGAGACGTGGCCGTACGGAAACAGCCGATCGGTCCCGTACTCGCAATCTGACAACCTCATCGAGAACGATATTGGCAACGTTGGTTTTTGGCATTATTGGCACGTGAATCGGGGCTTTTCTGCCACGGCTAATGATGGTTACTTCATTCGTCTCCGAGTCAAACCCAACCCCTTTGCGGCTGACGTCGTTTGCAACGATCGCGTCGAGGTTCTTTCCATCCAGCTTTTGACGGGCATTAGTAATCAGATTCTCGGTTTCTGCGGCAAAGCCAATAACCAACAGGCCATCCTGTTTCGCAGCGGCTACTCCGCCAAGAATATCCGGCGTTCGTTCAAGCTCGAGCGTCAGCGACGACTGAGTCTTTTTGAGCTTTTGACGGGCGCTGCTGACAGGTCGATAGTCAGCGACGGCGGCGGTCCCAATAAAAACGGAGGCACTGGAGAGATGCTTGCCAACGGCGTCCTGCATCGCTTCGGCAGAATAGGCCCGAACGACGGACATATCGATTGGTGGCGGAGCGGTGGTTGCCCCAGCAATAACTGAAACCTGGGCGCCCCGGCGCTTGGCTGCTTCGGCGATCGCGAACCCCATCCGACCCGACGAGTTGTTGGACAAAAACCTGACGGGATCAATTGCTTCACGAGTAGCTCCTACTGTGATCAGCAGGTGCTCACCGGCGAGATCCTGGGCGATTTCCTTTCCGTTTGTTCTGAGAATGTCCAGCGCCGCAGCCACAATCCTATCCGGCTCGCTGAGTCGCCCTGGT
>DATKIS010000569.1:0-3319 GCA_035543975.1 Pyrinomonadaceae bacterium | reverse complement strand
AGGCCGCGCGTGCCGTCGATGGGGTCGACCACGACTCGCCAGACTGCGTCGTTTTCGGAGGCGCCGTATGGCAGAGTGACTTGACCGCCTTCGAGTCCCTCCGCAATCAAAACTACCGGAGCCTGCGGCGCAACTTCGCGCTCAAAGAATTCAATCAGCAGCTCCTCGCTCACGCGGTCCACCGCAAAGATAGTGTCGCCTTCATCCTCTTTCACTACGGCGCACAGTTCCGCAGATGTTTCGCGTTCGCAGGCGGCAACGACAGACGCCCGGATATGTTCGTGCAGTTTGCGTATTGGTCCCAGGAGTTGGCGGACGTCATTCATCGGTGCTGCTCCGAGGGACGGTGTTTGTAGTGCACGTCAGGCATTGTGCGAAGTTGCGAGGCCTTGGCTTCTGCCGATGTATCGCTGAGAAAGTTGCCGCCGCCGATTTCAGGTCCGGCCAGAAACTTGAGCAGCTGCGGTTTGCGGAGGGGCGGGTGAAACTCGATGTGGAAATGGAAACCGCGATAGTCGCCACCATCGGTAGGTGCCTGGTGCAGCGCCATGACGTAGGGGAAAGGCATCTCCCAAAGGTTGTCAAACTTCACCAGAATCTGTCGCAGTGCCTCGGCGAAGTCGCGTAGTTCTACGTCAGGAAGCGCAGCCAGGCTCGGGTGGGTTGCCTTTGGCGCTACGAAGACTTCATAGGCATATCGTGCGAAGTAAGGTACAAACGCGATGGCCGACTGGTTTTCAAAAATGATGCGGCTGCCGTCCTGCTTCTCGGCGGCCAGCACATCCTGAAACAGCACGCGACCTGTTTTGGCAAGATGGCTTTGACCAGCACGGGCCTCAGTCTCAATCGTTTTGAAGACGAAATTGGTGGCGTAGATTTGGCAGTGGGGGTGCGGGTTGGAGACACCTACAACCTCACCCTTGTTTTCAAAAATCAGTACGTGGTCGACCTGAGGTCGGCTGCCCAGCTCTTCATACTGTGTCTGCCAGATGCGGAGGAGATCGCGAATCTCATCAGTCGAAAGCTCGCCCAAAGTCAGATTGTGTTTCGGACTGTAGCAGACTACCCGGGCGATCCCGTGTGCGGGCCGGTTGCGGTAGATGCCTGCAGGGGCGGCGAGTTCAGCCGGAGCTTTAAACGAAACGCAGGGATGGTCGTTATCGAAGACGAAGGTATCCGAATACTGGGGATTAACCTGCTCGCTCACTCGCGGATTTCCGGGACACAGATAGCAGTCGGCCACGTAGTCCGGTAGCTCTTCAGCTTCGCGAGGCACAGTGCTTCCGCTCCAGGGACGGTCCTGGCGATGCGCGGCGACGATCACCCACTCTTCACGCAAAGGATGCCATCGCTCTTCCCACGACATGGTGTGTTTGTAGTGACTCCTTCCGAGATGCTTCCGGTCCTTCAGTGGAACAAACCACATTCAAGAAACGAGCCCCCTCGATATGAAATCTTTGTCGGAAGGCAAGCGTCGAGATTCAGACTTCGGTGGTCAGCGCAGCTGGTTTAGAAGGATTGATGTTACCACGATGACGGACGAAGGTAGCAGCGGCACTGTTCATAGGTCCGCAGGACCGTCAGCTAATAGCCACGCCCGTGAGGGTGTGGGCTAACGAACGAGATCTTCCAAGCGCCGAAGGTGCGAGATTTGATGGCTCTAGTGTCGGTCCTTCGGACCTCTTGCACGTAAGACCAACTACCTCCCACGCCCTAACGGGCATGGCTACTCACTCCCGACCCTTCGGGCCTGCTGCGTTATGCCAGAAGACGTTTGTTGTCTCAGGGCTTTTGTGCAAAACCGACATCGATGCAGGGTGGTCGGTAGAAAGTCCTTGAGCCGGTTAGAGGTTTTGTGGAGATTCTCGCGTTAGTGAAGTGAGAGTCAAATTCTGAAGACGTTGGGTGGCAAACCTGCCATCCGGCCGGGAGCAATGGGCTCGCATCGCGCAATTCACCTTAGTGCTCCGATCGAATTCCACCTGAAGTTGTTATCACCAGGTATAGGAAATTCCATTATTGGTGGTTTCGCCGTCAAAATTTTGCACTCACGCCCATGAACTCACAATCACCCGCGAAAACCGAGGACTCGAAAGACCAACGCTTTTCGCCACCAGTTGTGTCGCTACCCAAAGGTGGGGGAGCGATCAAAGGAATCGGGGAGAAGTTCGCGGCCAACCCGGTGACCGGTACAGGCTCAATGTCGGTACCAATCGCCATTAGCCCCGGACGTGCCGGCTTTGGTCCGCAACTGTCATTGACCTACGACTCGGGCACCGGCAATGGTCCCTTTGGATTTGGGTGGAGTCTCGCGCTGCCGTCCATTACCCGCAAGACCGACAAGGGCTTGCCGCAGTATGACGATGCCCGGGAGTCAGACGTCTTTGTTTTGTCTGGCGCTGAAGATTTAGTGCCGGTTCTCCAGCCGGACGGTAAGCGTTTTAGAGACGAGACCACTGAGCCAGGCTTCACGATCCACCGTTATCGACCACGTATCGAAGGGCTGTTCGCCCGCATCGAACGCTGGACGCGCAACGCCGATGGCGATGTCCACTGGCGCTCAATCTCCAAAGACAACATCCTCACCCTCTACGGGAAAGATCCGAGATCTCGCCTCGCTGACCCCGCCGAGCCTCACCATGTCTTTTCCTGGCTGGTTTGCGAAACCCGCGACGACAAGGGCAACGCCGTTCTCTACGACTACAAGGCAGAGGACGGCGCCGGCATTGATTTGGCGCGCGCCCACGAACGCAATCGGGGTGACCGCAACGATCCACGCCGCACGGCGAACCGGTACCTCAAGCGCCTCCGTTATGGCAACCGGCTGCCACTCCTGGACAACACCGCGCGCCGGCCGCGCCGGTTGACCGACGCCCAAGTCCAGGGGGCAGAATGGATGTTTGAGGTGGTGTTCGACTACGGCGAGCACGACGCCGACGCGCCCAAACCGAACGACGCCGGACAATGGACCTACCGACGCGACCCGTTTTCAACTTACCGCGCCGGCTTTGAATTGCGCACCGGCCGTCTCTGTCAGCGAGTGCTGATGTTTCATCATTTCGCGGGCGAGCCGGGTGTGGGAGTTAATTGCCTGGTCCGCTCGACTGACTTCACTTACTCCCACCAGCAAGACCCAGCCAACACCAGCAATCCCATCTACACCTTTCTACTCTCGGTTTCTCAATCAGGTTACAAGCGCAACAATGGCGGCTATCTGAAGCGCAGCCTGCCGCCGGTTGAGTACGAGTACACCCAGCCTATCGTGCAAGAGACGGTGCAGGAGGTGGATGCGGCGAGCCTGGAGAATCTACCGGTCGGA
>DATKIS010000568.1:0-5180 GCA_035543975.1 Pyrinomonadaceae bacterium | reverse complement strand
GGTCTCTCGTTCCTCAGTGGTACGGATTGGAACCCGGTCAAGAGTCAGTTTGGAGCGTTGCCGTTTATCTATGGGACGATTGTTTCATCGCTGATCGCGATTGTGATCAGCGTGCCGCTCTCGCTGGGCATCGCGATTTTTCTGGTTGAGCAGGCGCCGTATTATGTCGCTCGTCCGGTTACCTTTATGGTCGAGTTGCTGGCGGCGATTCCCTCGGTTGTCTACGGACTCTGGGGCATCTTTGTGCTGGCGCCGTTTCTGCGGGTGCATGTCGAGCCGCTGCTGCAGCAGTGGCTTGGGTGGCTGCCCTTGTTCAAAGGACCGATCACAGGAATCGGCTTGCTCACGGGCGGAATAATTCTGGCGATTATGGTGACGCCAATAATCTCGGCCGTCGTTCGCGATGTGCTGGCAGCGGTGCCGAGTTCGCAACGCGAGGCAGCCCTGGCGTTGGGTGCCACCAAGTGGGAAACCACCAGGGTGGTCCTGGTCAATGGCGCGCCCGGAATAGCCGGTGCGGTGATTCTTGGTTTGGGCCGGGCCATTGGCGAGACGATGGCGGTGACGATGGTTATCGGAAACCGCGCACAGATCAGCCTGTCGCTCTTCGACCCTTCGTACACAATCGCTGCGGTCATAGCCAACGAGTTTACGGAAGCTACTCAGGAGCTTTATCTCAGCGCCCTCGTGGAATTGGGGCTCATCCTGTTTCTGGTAACGTTTGTGGTAAACGGCATCGCCAGAGTCCTGGTGTGGAACGTGACCCGCCAGATGAGCGGTGTCGGCAGTGCCGTGTGAAGCAAACTGTTAGTTTGCGGAGGAGAGAGAGCCACTCGATCAAACGAGCAACTAATACCGTGGAACGTCTATTTTAACTGGTCGCAAACTAACAGTTTGCTTTACCAAAAACGATGCGAAAGATAGACCGGCTACGACGCACCCGGAGTGCAGCGATGACGACGCTGACCGCGCTTTGCACGGTCATAGCTGTGGGCGTCCTGCTCATGATTCTGGGGTACATCGCTCTGCAGGGTATCGGTTCACTAAACCTGAGGTTCCTGGTTGAGAGTCCAAAGCCGGTCGGCGAAGGCGGCGGTATCGGCAACGCGATCCTGGGCACCCTGGTATTGCTTGGGCTTTCAACGCTGATTGGCCTGCCGCTCGGGATCGCCGTTGGAGTTTATCTGTCCGAATTTGGTTCGGGGCGCTTCGGCAGCGTCGTTCGATTCCTGGTGGACACGCTGACCGGGATTCCCTCAATCGTGACCGGAGTTTTTGTTTACACGATTGTGGTGGTGCCGTTGAAGCATTTTTCCGCGCTGGCCGGGGGCATCGCCCTGGCGCTGATTATGGTGCCCATAATTGCGCGCACCACGGAGGAGATGCTCAAGCTGGTGCCGCACAGTTTGCGGGAAGGTGCGCTTGCGCTGGGGGCGCCACAATGGAGAGTCACGCTCGGGGTGGTGTTGCCGGCTGCGGCTTCGGGAATTGCCACCGGCGCCATGCTGGCCATCGCTCGCATTTCAGGCGAAACCGCCCCGCTTTTGTTTACGGCATTTGGTAGCCGCTTCTTTAGTTACTACCTGGACCAGCCGATTGCGTCGTTGACCGTGCAGATCTATAACTATGCAATCTCGCCTTACGATGAATGGCATGCACAAGCGTGGGCGGCGACGCTGGTACTGATGACGATGATTTTGTCTATTAACATTGCGGTTCGTTTTCTGACCCGCAAGAGGTTTTGAAGATCAGATGCTGGATGCTAGATGCTAGATGTCGGATGGGAGATGTGAGATTTCAGATGTGAGATTTCAGATGTCGGATGGGAGATTTCAGATGTCGGAGGTAGAAATGCGAGTTTTGAGGAGCCTGAGATTCTGACTTATGACTCATGGCTTCTGACTCCTGAATTCTTAATTCTGAATTCTAAACACCGAAATCTAAACCGAAACGATGCCGCAAACAGCTCCAACCATCACCACCAGGGTCAGGACGCCCGAGCGCGATCCAGCGCTCCCCGACTCGCCGCGCTTGGATGCCGAAGCCAAGATCGCGGTGCGCAATCTAAACTTCTTTTACGGTAAGACCCAGGCGCTGCAGAGTGTTTCGCTCGAGATTCCGGAACGAATTGTCATGGCCTTTATCGGGCCCTCAGGTTGCGGCAAGTCGACCTTCCTGCGCACCTTGAATCGGATGAACGATGTGATCCCGGGCACCCGGGTCGATGGCGAAGTGTTGATGGACAACCAGAACATCTACGCGCCCGGGACCGATGTAGTAGAACTGCGACGAAAAGTGGGGATGGTGTTTCAGAAGTCGAACCCTTTTCCTAAATCAATATTCGACAACGTAGCCTACGGCCTGCGGATTAACCGGCTGACGTCGACCAAGGCCGAACTGGAACAAAGAGTGGAACAGGCCCTAAGGGATGCCGCGCTGTGGAGCGAAGTTAAAGACCGTTTGAAATCATCCGCCTTGGGTCTCTCCGGCGGTCAGCAGCAGCGTCTCTGTATCGCGCGAGCACTTGCCATCCGCCCTGAGGTAGTATTGATGGACGAACCGGCGTCGGCGCTCGACCCGGTCGCGACCCACAAGATTGAAGAGTTGATCGTGGAGCTGAAGAAGCAGTACACGATTGTGATCGTGACGCACAATATGCAGCAGGCTGCGCGCGTTTCCGACAGCACCGCGTTTTTCCTGTTGGGCAAACTGATTGAAGTAAACGCCACCGAAAAGATGTTCACTAATCCGGTGGAGAAATTGACAGAAGATTACATTACGGGAAGGTTTGGGTAGAGACCGAACTTTGTACTTTGTGCTTTGATCTTTGCTCGCTGTTGGCAGGTGGCCCAGACTATCGATGAAGCGAAGCACAAAGAACCAAGTACAAAGCACAAAATACCAGACATGGATTACCACAGACATCTCGACGTAGAACTCGATTCGCTACGCGACAAAGTGTTGCTGCTGGGCGGTGAGGCCGAAGGAGCATTGGAAAGCGCGATGCGGGCCCTGGCGGAGCGCAACAGCGAACTGGCGCGCCGCGTCCTTGAAGATGATGACCGGGTGGATCGCCTGGAGGTCGAGATTGATCGCCAGTGTATCGACATCATCGCGCTAAGACAGCCGGCGGCGCGCGACCTGCGCTTTGTTATCTCAGTCGCCAAGATGGCCCCCGTGCTCGAGCGGATTGCTGACCACGCCTGCAACATTGCGCGCGCGGCGATTGACCTCAACAACGAGCCGGAACTGAATTCAGTTTTTGAGCTGAAGCAGATGGCTGAGCACGCCCTCGGGATGCTGCGAGCGGCCCTCGATGCTTTTACTTCGAGCGATGCCCTCGCGGCCCGCCAGGTTATTGCCAGCGACTCCGTGATTAACGATCTCTACAACCACATCTTTCATCGTCTGATCGAAATGATGGTCACCGAACCGACCACCGCGACTCGCAATGCGCGGCTGATCTTCGTTGCCAAACACCTCGAACGGATCGGCGACTACGTCACCGATATCTGCGAGTTGACAGTTTATATGGCTGAAGCCGCATTCATTAAGCACGACAAGGTGTAGGGTGCCAATTCTGAACGTCTGTGATGCAGGCCCAAGCGGAGCAGATAGAGAGATTTTCCCTATCTCATTTGACATTTCTCATTGATTTCTCATGGGTCATTGCCGGAATCGCACTTTGCTGCTGAGGAAGAATCCTGCAATTTCAGACCGCGTACGGTTTTAGAGAGCAAATGACAAATGAGAGATGTCAAATGAGATATGGAAAATCTTCGGTCTTGCTCTAGTTGGTTGAAAACCTGAATGACCGCCCGGCGGGAATGCCAGTCACACACCAATGCAGCGACCCATCCTTATCGTCGAAGATGACCCGGATATCTCCGAGAGTTTGAAATACAACTTCGAGCGTGAAGGTTGGGCCGCTATTACCGCCGCCACTGGGGAAGCCGGCTTAACCGCGGCCCTCAACGAAAAAGAGCCCCCCTCATTAATTCTCCTGGACTTGATGTTGCCCGGTATGAGCGGCACTGAGCTGTGTCGCCGGCTCAGAAGAGAACCGGCAACCCGACGCACCCCGATTATTATGCTGACGGCGAAAGCGTCTGAATCGGATCGCGTCACCGGTCTGGATCTGGGAGCGGACGACTACATCACGAAACCCTTTTCCATTAGAGAGCTGCTGGCGCGAGTGCGCGCGGTGATGCGTCGAACCGACGAGACCAGGGGTAAGACCTTCGAGGACGACCACCTGTTAATCGACTTCGACGACATTCGCGTGGTTTGCCGCGGCAACAAGATCAAGCTGACCAACAAGGAGTTCACCTTGTTGTCGGTGCTGGCCAGAAGTGCGGATCGAGTTGTTACCCGCCGGCAGTTGCTGGACAATGTGTGGGGCTACAGCTACTACGGCGACGCTCGCACGCTCGATGTGCACATCCGCCGCCTGCGCCAAAAGCTGGGTGAGTGTGGCGACTGCATCGAGACGGTGGTGGGTGTTGGTTATCGTTTTGTGGGAACGCAAGCCACCGAAGCCGATCCACTAGGGCACCCGAAGTCACACTAACCATTCGTTCGGGCAGGTTCTTGGATCGGTTTACCAGCTGTGGAGCGAAAGAATCATGGCCAGGCGCAATGCTTTCTTGATTGGCGCACTCGCAGTTGGCATCGTCGTTGCACTGCTATTGCCCTCCTTAACCGCCCGGGCTATCGCCTCGGCGGTGATCCTCCTGGCCGCTTTCTTAGTACTAGTCCGCCTCTGGCAAACCTCTCACTTCGAATCAAACCAGGATGTTGTGGATCGGACGCAGGAACCGTCACAGGAGACGTTCGCCCTCGGTAAGCTCTTCGATGCGACGATGAGCGGAATGCGCGAAGGCCTGTTGGTTGTTGACCGAGACATGCGGGTAGTAGCCTCGAATGCGGCTGCGCGCCGTTTATTCAATCCTGCCCAGGGCGCGCTCAATAAGCAACGTTTGACCGAACTCACCCGTAATCCAGCCATCTACAGCGCGTTCCTGGATGCGCTCCAGGGAACCGAACGCAACGGAGTCAGAATTCAAACGCATGGGCCAGAGCGGCTCGTTTTTGATCTGCGGGTAGTGCCGCTGGGAAGTTCGGCTGGTGCCAATGGCAAGGATCCGGAAAACGCAGAGGGAGCTCTGGGGGTATTCGTA
>DATKIS010000567.1:0-3614 GCA_035543975.1 Pyrinomonadaceae bacterium | reverse complement strand
CGGCTATCTGGGCTGCCGGTGGCTGTTCCGGGTGAAACAAGTAAATCCATTGGCCATTCCCCGGAGCGGCTACGCTGTTTGGTCCGCCGCCGTCGCCGGAAAACATTTTCCCATCCGGCGAGACGTTGTAATGGACGGACCACTCCGGTCGCGGCACGAAATACTGCGTCCTTTCCCCGGTCACCGTGTTATATCCGGCCACCCAGAAGACCTGACTCTTCGGCGTTTGCAGGTCGTACCAGAGCACCTTGCCGTCGCCTGAGAAGAACTCGTGGCCGGCAATCTCCATATTCATCGTGCGTGTATGAATCCTGGTTAGCCCCGATCCATCGGTGCGAATGGTCCAGATGCGATCCACCTTGTGCCAGGGACCTTCATGACAAAACATGAGCAACGCCGGATCCGTGGGCGAAAACTGGATGTGGTTAAGCCAGTCGGTACTCTGGTGAAAAGTCTTCACCTCACCAGTGGTCGTGTTCATGGTGAGCAACTGCATTGGCCGGCGCTCAGCGAGCCTTCGCTCCATCATGTCACCCTTGCCCGGATAGTTGTCACGACCACGTCCGGGTTGCGCGGCAGTGGCCGGTGGTGGAGTCGGGGCAGGTGTCGGTGGACCGCCCTCAGTGATGGCCCCACCCAGCAGAGTTTCGTCGGCGTTTACCGTGGTTATAGATCCGCCTCCGGGCAGCGCGCCAATCTCTTTGGTGGCTTTGGTATCGGGATCGATCGCGAAGGCGACGCGGTTTTTCACGTAGTAAACCTGGCCGGTTTTCTTGCCGACCATGATGAGATTTACTCGGCCATCAACCAGTTTCTCAATCGCCCGGGTCTTGAGATTGACGTAGGAAATCCCGGTCGGCGTGGTGAACACCAGCTTCTGCCCGTCAGGCGTGTATCCGTTTTGATGAAAATAAAGACTGGAGCTTCCGGGTTCCTTCGAGAGACGGATTACCCGATGTCCGGTATCAGGATCTATCCAATCAATGGGAGGCTCCTGTGCGCTCACCGCCAGGACACCGCAGATCAGCATCATCAGCATTAAACTAGAAAGACTTCGCCTCATTGAGACCTCAATTCTGTGAACTAACATTTAAGAAAGATGAAAGACTTCGTCGAGCGCCAACGCGACCGGACTGTCGTCCGGATTGGTCAGCATCAGATCTTTCATGTGAGACCACCAGCGACGGCACTCGTCAGTAGTAGCAATCTGGGCCCACAATTCTTCGGACTGAATCTCCACGTAGGCGAAGAGATTGTCCGTGTTGCGATCAAGGTAGATTGAATAATTGCCGGCTCCGTGTCGTTGCAAAACCGTCTGCAGTTCCGGCCAGATCGGGTTGTGCCGCCGCTCATACTCCGCCTGGCAACCCGGTTTGAGCTTCATCAGAAAAGCTTTGCGTATCATTGAGGCCTTTTCCGGAGTAACGTTAAACTCTCTATGCAAACTCTGTGAACTCTGTGCCTCTGTGGTAAAAACTGAAACACCACCACAGAGGCACAGAGTTCACAGAGGCTGCACAGAGAGGAAATCATTTGTTTGAGTGGATGGATCCTAGTTTGAACTAGGCTTAGTTTCTAACATCTGCACCGAGCTATCGTTAATCTCAAACTTCCGGTTCTTCAAAAGATTGATCACCTCCGCGCCGGCCAGCAGCACCGGACCATACCCGTGTGCGGCGAATGGACTGGTGGGCCGGAAATAATAGAACGCCGGATCGAAGCCCATCCCGGTGCCGACGCAGGTTCCCTCGACTTGTCCGCGCTGGTTTACCTTGGTCGAAACTGCATTCCACGCCAGGAGGGTCATGGGCCCATATGCCAATGGATCGATCCAGCCACGATTGATGGCCCGCGCCAGAGCGTAGGTATAGATCGCGGTGGCTGAGGTTTCGAGGTAAGAGTCCTGCCGGTCCAACAACTGATGCCAAAAGCCGGAACCGGATTGCTGAGCGGCCAGGCCCTTCGCGTGGGCCCTGAGTAGTCGCAGGATCTCCGGACGGTCACGATGGTTTTCGGGCAAGACCTCCAGCAGCTCCACTTCAGTCATAAAGGCCCAGCCGTTTGCTCGTGCCCAGAAAAATTCCGGATGCTCGGTCATGGCTTCAACCCAGCCGTGCATGAAAAGACCTTTCTCTTTATTGAACATTCGCCGGGTGTAAGCCGCCAACTGCTTTGCCGCTTCGTCGTAGTACCTGGCGTCGCCGGTCAGTTTTCCCATTTGGGCCAACGCCGGAATGCTCATGAAAAGGTCGTCGAGCCAAATCGTATTGGGCTGCGGCCGATTGCGCGCCAGAGTTCCGTCTTTCAAACGAAACTCCTTGTTCATGATGTAATCAATGTGCCGGTCAATCAGCGGACGCAGGTCCGCCTTGCTACCGCCTCGGTGGGCCTTGATCATCGCTGCACACATCGCGCCGCAATCATCCAGGGCCCGCGGAGCCAACAGATTTCGCAGCGGCAGACGCGTGCCCCAATCGGCCCCCGACTCTGAAGTCTTGCGGAAAAATGGGACCGCATCCGCGATGAACTGCAAACGCTTCTCGGTATAGTCACGGAAACGCGGGTCTCCGGTAGCCTCGCTGGCTAATAACATCCCGGCGTAAGCGACACCCCATTCGTAACTCACGATGCGAAAATCGCCCGGCTTCAGGATGGTGTTTTCATCAATCCTGGTCAGGTCTAAGAGCGGGACACTGGTTTTTGAATTGATGAACGCCACGTGGGTAACCTGGTCCAGATAACCGTGGACCCGGTTCAGGACAGCAGCGACATCTTCCGGCTTGGTGGGGCCATAGGGCAGCGGATAGTCAGGCCTCAGCAGGTGCAACGGCGTGTTGGAATCAGTTTGAGGCGTCTGTTGAGACACGGCCGTTTGGCAGAGCAGGGCCAACAAGAGAAATGCAGTGACAGTTTTCATGTTGACCCGTTTCATAAGTAGGCATCACCGCTTTCTTCCCTCTGTGCCACCTTTGTGGCCTCTGCGCCTTTGTGGTGGTTTGTTGAAGAAACCTTCACCACTGAGACACAGAGCACTCCGAGAACGCACAGAGAAGCCAAGTCTTCACTCCATAGGGTCTAAGCAAGGCGCAGCCGCAAACGCGTAACCGAAGCCGGCGCGAAGCGATAAACGAGCCGCCCGGCGGTACCAACTGTTACCGGTTCATCGCGCGGCTCGAGCCCGCGTGGATTCGGAAAACTGTTGTGGGCGTGGATATCGTTTGATGACAAAACGCGCGCCTGGCCTTCAAGCACGCGCGCACCGATCACGTCGATCTCGGTTTCACGGGCATTCTTCGCGTCTGGATTAACCGCCGTCAGAGTTAGTTCTTTTCCCTTGAGTGACGACGAGCCACCCAGCCCCCAGAAATCTGCCGGCTTCTCGGCCCGCGTGAATGAAACGCGTGGCGAGATGAACTCGGTTCGCAACGCCTGAGCGCCCTGGTGGGCCGCGTACATTTCGAAGACGTGATAATTGGGGGTGACGATGAACTTGTCTTCGTAAGCCAGGAAGAGGGAGTGAATGGTGTTGATGAGTTGGGCGGGATTCGCCATCACCACTTTATCCGCGTGCCGTTGGAAAGTGTCGAGGTTAATGCCCGAGATGAGCGCATCGC
>DATKIS010000566.1:0-4326 GCA_035543975.1 Pyrinomonadaceae bacterium | reverse complement strand
TGTATTCTTCATGCCCGGAGCTGCCGGGTTTATTGAACGTGGCCACGCCGTCTGCCGCCAGATAGATCGACTTCGCAAGCCCCATAGGCCAGCGTTGCGACACGTTCCACTGATTTACCCCGGTCGCATATGTGAGCACGGGAGGGGTTTTGGGGTCAGGCCCGCCTCGCAGCCAATGATCAAAGAACGGCTTCGCGTACTTCACGCGCCATTCGAGCGCCGTGTCGCCCGTGAAGATGATCTCGCCGAGATCATAGCCATAGTGATTAAAACCTGAGTGCCGCCATGGACCGATCACGAGCGACAACTTGTCGTTGTTCTTGTCCTTGGGTTCGAGCGCGCGATAGACAGCGGGTGCACCGTAACTGTCTTCTTGGTCCCATTGCCCGACCACGAGCATCGTCGGCACTGTATGCGGCCGCGCGGCGAGCCATTTGTCGACGGCCTGTAGCGACCAGAAATCTGTGTAGGCTGGATTCTCGAGAAACTTTCGGATGCCGGGTACATTCCCGGCGCCGACCATCTTCACAAAGTCCGCCATCGACCCGGCTTCGAGATAGCGCGTGTAATCGTCGCCACCGCCGAGTGCAAATTCGCCGCCGCCGTCTCCCTTGTTGAATCCCAGGCTCAGGGGATAGCCGAGCGAACTGACGCGGAAGGCCCCGTTGTGGAACCAATCGTCGCCCATCCAGCCATCGACCATCGGGCTTTGTGCGATCACTGCCTTAAGCGCCGGGTGCGGGTTGATCAACGTCATCAACGCCGTGAAACCCAGGTAGCTCGAACCGATTACGCCAACGTTACCGTTTGCCTCCGGCGTGTTCTTGACCAGCCACTCGATGGTGTCGTAGGCATCGGTCGCTTCGTCGATGCCGGTTTTGTTCAATGGGCCCGAGATCGGGCGATTGAGGATCCACTCTCCCTCGGACCGATGCATGCCGCGGATGTCCTGGTACACGCGGATGTAGTTGTCTGTGACAAATTCCGCGTCCATTACTTCGAGTATGTCGACGATGCGCTGGCTATTGACTCGGCCCGTCGAACCGCTTGCGTTATAGGGAGTGCGCGACAGCAGGATTGGTGCTTTGGTAACGCCCTTTTTCATCACCACGACGGTGAAGAGTTTGACGCCGTCGCGCATCGGCACCATGACCTCGCGCCGGACATAGTCGGCGGAAGCAAGTGTCTGGTCATACTTCTCGACGACGTCCGGTGTCATCGGTGTAACGCGCGGGGGCGTCTGGGCGATAACGAACGTACTTGCGAATGAGAGCACGGCGGCGAGCAGCGTCAAGCAGCGAGCGTATGATCTTTTCATGACGCTACATTATCGAATGCCCCAATGGTTGTGCAATCGCTCTCACCGCGCTGCGTGAAATGGCTGGACACGAGAATGGCGAATTGAAATCAAAAGTTCAAATGGGTTGGTATTTAAGACCAAAAAAGCAACAATATACTTGACTCATCAAAACTCATCCGCGGGGCTATGAAGTCAGTACCACCTCGCGGTAGAGCCTGTGTGACAACGCGTTCGCGGCTATGCCGCCCGATGTGCGGAAGGGCTGTGCCCTTCCGGAAAGACCTGATTGAATCTGGGGCTGCGCCCCGAGGTTAGGGGCGTAGCCCCGAAATGGTTGGGATTTGCACCTCCCGGTGGGGCGAAGCCACCACCGCACATCGGGCGGCACAGCCGCGAGCGGGAGTTTCCACAGCCTCTCAGTAGCGGAGCGGGTCTCTTTCGAACAAAGAGCGTTCGACAAGACAATGATCTCTGCTGCTACCGCAACTAACCACCCTTTCCGATCTAATACTCGGGATTATCGGAGCTTTTGGTGTCCACGAATTCACACGAAGGCGATTACTATCAAACACCCCAAGGCCCATCTAGCGGCGATCGTTTGTCAGACCGCTGAAGTTCCCGCGAATCGTAAGCGGTTCATATGGCCAAGCGGCAGTTTTACCCGATTTAGTATTGATGCACGTCACGACATCGACGACGAAGCTGCCGTCTATCACTCCGGATTTCGCGCCCGTGTTGGTAATAAGCTGACCGGTGGGATGATCAGCCGGTCGGCAGTCGAAATTTAAAGGCCTGTTTCCGAGTTTGATCGGAAACTGAAGGTGTGTTCCGGACGCGATTCTCCCTTCACCATCGGCCACGATGAAGATATTCCAGCCGCCGTCAGCGTTCAGCTCAATGCGATCCGTTCCGACGTTAATGACCTTGGCTCCACTACTAGTCTGGTCAAACTTCGGCCCACGTTCGCTCAATCCCAGGATTACACCCGGCACCTCCCAGGGTGGCCGTCCACTGAGCATCGGTGCCTCGACATTTATCTCAAACGCCGGGCCACCCGTAGCCTTTGCCGCGCTTATTGCTGAGCTTGCCTGACTCGCTCTAACCCGGTCGTCTCGTCGCCACCTGAACAACAGTGCGCCCCCACCCACCAACACCAGGGCGATGATTATGATCAGCAGCTTCTTCATCAGTTCACGTTACGTTTCGATCAAAGGGTCAGGTTTAGTGCCAACGGCAAGAGACCTTTGCGCGCAGCTTTCGGTCCACCAATGAGCACTCCTAGATCACTGGTCGGGTAAAACTTGATGTGGAATGAGTCAAGTTGTTTAGTCATCAGAAAACAGAGAGTTAACCGAGGTGCTTCATTCTCAAGCGATTCTTGATCTCGCAGCGCCTCGGCAATCCTTTCGGCCTGCCTGATGAAATCAGGATCAAACGTACAGACTATGATTCCGCCGTGATTCGGTTGTCGTCGGTGAAGTTGGATGAAGTGTTTGCGATTGGCAGTTAGAAGTGCGCACTTCTTTTTCCCTGCGATAGAAAGAACCTCTTCGTCTGTCAAAGCTTGATTCGCTTTGTCGTCTTCATACATCGTCAGGACGTTGAAACCTAAGCGACGCAATCCTCGACGACGGGAAGCGGAAAGTTTTCGTCGGCGTAGAGGTCCGCCACTATTGAGGTTCGTCGCTTTCGTTTTCCGCGATCTGTTGTTCAATCTCTTCACGACGAGTGCGCGCGTAGGCCCAGGCATTCGCCAAGTCCTGTGCGCGTAGAGTGGGATAAGCCTTGAGGAGATCGGCGTCACTCGTGCCGAGGCGCCGTGCTTGCTCCAGCAGCCACACTGGAATTCGCGTACGTACGACGCAGGCAAGGCCGCCAGCAACTCCGGCGCGACTTTCGATTCCCGGAAACGAATCGCCAAACTCGGTTAGGAGTTGCTGAAGCAGTTCAGCCTTTTCGGCCTTGTTCATGCCCGAGAGTAATTCGGTTGACTCGCGCCTCGTGCTCATGATTTATGACTCCGTTTCGTGACCAGCAAGATTATACAGCTAGTCCCCGGTCGCACAATCCATTCAAGCCGCAGGCACGAGATTCAACTGGTGGAGTTTGATGGGTGTCTTCGTTATTGTGGTTTCTGCCATCATCGCCACAGCCGCCGCAGTGTTTGAGCGGACCTTACAAAAACGCCGTGCATATAAAGTCTGAGAACGATCTTGGTGTCTAAACAAAGAGAGTAGGCGGCTAATGGGGTCAGGCCTTCGATTTGCTATTTGCCAAGTAAGTAGAGACGGCCGCTCTCTCATCTGAATCGCAAAATCGCAGGCCTGACCCCCTTGGTTTAAAGTCTTTATTCAGAGAATGAATAACGCTGAAAGCGTTGGCAAATTCTCAGCCCAGGGTTTGCTTTGAAACCCTGGGTCATGAGCGTCTGCAACAGGTATAACGCAACCCTGAAAGGGTTGCGTCCAAGGTCGGTCAACCGCCAACCGTCTCAACTCCTTCAGAGTTGCGAAGAGTCTCTTGCCGCATTCTTGCTCCCAGGGTTTCAAAAGCAACCCTGGGCTGACATTAGCCAACGCTTTCAGCGTATTCAATCCCTTGGGGCGCATCAATTTCGACTTTTTCGCAGAGCCTATGATGATGCGCACCCGACCTGACCCAATCCTGGTTTTCTATCCCACAATCGTACGCAATATAATGAGGATCAACTATGAAACGAGGCTTCACGATCTTCCTTCAGGTAGTAATTGCACTTCTCGGCGTAGGCGTTCTTGTCTTGCTGCTTTGGGAACCCCAGGTCGAGGGCAGGAACGTGCATGCCACGCTTTTTGAGATCTACTTCAAGGATCCATTCCTGGCGTATATCTACCTGGCCTTCGTCCCATTTTTTGTCGGCTTAACCCGGGCATTCAAGCTATTAGGGTATGCCCGACGAAACGAAATGCTTTCTCAGCCTTCTGTACGAGCTTTACGGATCATCAAGTACTGTGCGTTAACAACCGCAATCTTTATTCTCGGGGCGGAAG
>DATKIS010000565.1:0-2574 GCA_035543975.1 Pyrinomonadaceae bacterium | reverse complement strand
GGAAGACGAAGCTTTGAGAGCAGGTTTGATTCGTTATCAGCGGCTGGTTTGGCGATGGTGAAGTAGCGTCCGGGCGGCAAGTTGTTCAGGGCAAAGCCCCCGTCAGCATCCACCAGCGCAACGAAATATCTCAAAACATCTTCAGCCTTTTCGGGTTCTGCGGGAACCAAAGAAACAAATAACCTTGGCGGCAGCTTTTCGCCTTCCGCCAGCTTGATCTTCCCCTTGAGCGAGGCGGCGCCTGCCGCCAGGGTAATCGTCAGGCCAGAGGCCCGTTCGCCCGATTTCAGCGAAATCCAGTTTCGCGCCGCATCCACCGGCTTGATCGCCGGAGTTCCCCTCGGTGGCGTCGCTGCGGAGCGCCAGGAGATGGATTGCAGATACCAATACTTCACGAGCGGCCGAGTGTTAAATCGATACTGTCCGGAGGCAAGGTTGCGCATGACGAACTCGCCCTGCTTGTCTGGGAAGGTGGGCGTTCCCAGCGACCACGGCAATTGCGGCTGGTCCTTGGCCGCGGCCTTCTCGTTGTGCCATGGCGTAATCAATGTTTCCGCGAACAATGGGCGGCGCTTGCCCTGGCATTCAGGCGCTTTGGACTCTTCCAGTGCGACTCGTCCAGAAATTGAGGCCAGCGGAGTTGCGGTCAGTTCGAGACCGGTGATGTCTGCTCCATTCACCTTCAATCGCCGGGGCGTTGAGAGCGCAAACTCACCGCCAGGAAAGTAGGTTTGAGCCACCACATCGTAGTCACCGTCGGCAACGCCATAGAAGGAAAACCCCTGATTACCGGGAGGTTGAAAAGTTGAATGGCTCCATTGCGACACCCCATTCGAGATGGGGCTCAGGTAGATCGTGAACGTGCTGGGCCCAGCGCCCACAGGAGAGACTGCCATTCCGCTAACGGCGTGGCCCGGCTCTCCGCGATAATGAATGTCAATATTCGAAGCCTCGGCGCCCGGACTGACGCTGACTTCCGTCGCCGTGTCACGCGTTGAAGACGGGGAGTAGGTTGGCGCGTCGAGGTCATAGGGGTTGATGTTGAAACCCGAAAAGCTCCCGCCGCCTCCCGCCGACACTACGTAGGTCCCGGCCGGCAATCCGTAAATCCGGTAGATGCCTCGATCGTCGGTGGTCTTTTCCCGAGGATTTATTCCATAGCGCGTGGCCCGCCCCGCGGAGTCGCGAATCATGTAGGCCCGCACCTTCACCCCAACAATTCCCTCGTCGGCGGACGAGGTCACACTGCCGGTTATGACCCCACCCTTAACCAGCTGGAGCTTGACCGTGTCGCCAACCCGGTGGAACGAAGGTTGAGTATTGTCAGGATCGCGCGGGGGCGTAACAAACGCAGAAACCTGCGCGACTACTGTATAGGACCCTTGATCGAGACCGCTCACCTGAAAGTTTCCTTCGGTGTCGGTCGTGGCAACCCGATTCTGACCCGTCGGACCATAGGCCCTAACTATTACGGTAGCGCCCGCCACCGGTTGGCCGGTGTCAGTCACCACCTGTCCGGTTATGGCGCCGGTGGAAGGGGCCGGAGACTCATCAGGTTGAGATTGGGCAGTGGCATTAACGGCGAATGCGAAGAGCAATGCGAGCCCCAGCCCAACAGCGTGCAATCGAGGTAGGGAAGATTTCATGAGTTCAACGCTCAGATCTCAAGGTCTCGCAGGTTGACTGGGTTCCAGATCAATAATCGGTTCCACTTCAATTGCTGAGCCATCAACCACCGTTACTGACTGCTTGGTGGAAGGCTGTCTCAGACGGGAACCTGGTATGAAAACGCTAACAGAAAGCTCGTATACGCCTGCCGGAACTCCCTCGATTGCGAAACGCCCGCGGGCGTCGGCTTCCAGGGGTCTAACCACCATCGCCGAGGGCTCTTCCGGGTTCACGAGTCGAAGCATTATGCGCGCGCCGGTTGGCAGCGGGCCATTCTCGATTTTGACAGTGCCGCGAACAATCCCGCTTCCGTAGACGACAATCAGTCGCAAACCGGAAATCTGCTCTTCAGGTTTAATTTCAAGACCGCGAGGAAACGCTACGCCATCTCGCTCAACGCGTGAGATAACAAAGCCTTTGAGTAAACTGCGGTCCTGCGCACCCAGTTGAAATTGCACAGTCCCCTGTTGCAAACCGCCGATCCTGAAACTTCCGTCCGGGCCAATAGTAGATACTTGTACAAAGCCCGACCCGGTGTCCCCGCTACGGACGTAGGCCTGCACGGACAACTTGGCTAGCTTGTTAAGAATCGTTTTGTCATTACTACCCGCGATGACGATAGTACCGGAGACACTGGCTCCTTTTGCTGCGCGGAGTGTTATCCCGCTTATGTCCTGGTCCAGGATTTCGAACCCGACCGTGTCCACCCGCAGCTCGCTATTCTGTTGCGGCATACTAATCACCTGGTACTTCCCAGGCATTAGGTTTTCAAATCGGAATGCCCCCATTCGATCAGAGAGTACGGAAGTTCCGAAAAAGCTAGCGCCGCGATCTGCTATTACCTTCTGAAGTCCAAAGCGCAGGTTTGGGATCGGTTGCTTGGTTTCAGCGTCGATCACCATTCCG
>DATKIS010000564.1:0-6539 GCA_035543975.1 Pyrinomonadaceae bacterium | reverse complement strand
GCAGAGATGATGAGGTCGTTCATCCTGTCACCTGAGTATCGTCATCGCTTTGGCCAATGAGGCAGTTGAAAGAAAGAACGAATCCGCGAACTAACACCAACCGTCGCGAACAATCATTCGTGTCGGTTCGTGTGATTTAGTGGACCTTCCCTTTTTGTGGTTAGACCTGAATAGGCAGACCGGTCCGCAACGACTCCATCACCCTAAACGTAGCCCTTGTAGTCGCTGCCAAATCTTCAAGTTCAATCGGGGCAGCTCCGCCCTCCAGAACAGCGCGGCAAACCTCGCGCACTTCGTTACCCTGCCCCTTGTCCTGGGTCCGGAGCTTCAACCGTTTCGCTTTACCGCCACTGTGTAGGGTGGCGCTACGAAAATCTTCCAACACAAACGTCTTACCCTCACCAAACATTTCGACTCGCTCCTTCTCGACTGTCTTGTCGCCTTCAGCCAGGTAGGCAATCGAACCATTCGAACCATCCGCAAAACGGAGGGTGATAAATACCGAGTCTTCCGAAACGATGTCCTCGTTCCGGCTGGCGACGGCCTCGGCAAAAACTCTGGTGGTCACTGCTCCCGTCAAATACTGCATCAGGTCGATAAAGTGGCAGACTTCGCCGATGATTCGGCCGCCCCCCTCGAGTGGATCCTGAATCCAATGGTCCTTCGAAATGCGACCAGCGTTCACTCGGTAGTTGATCGACAGCGGCGTTTGCCTGTCCTGGAAAAACTCCCGGGCCGCCAGGGCCAGGGGCGAGAAACGCCGGTTGAAACCAACCATTAGTTTCCCCTCCGACTTCGCCGCTGCATCAATGACCTGATCAAGCTGTTCATCGTTCAGGGCGAGCGGCTTTTCGACAAATACATGGCGGCCTCTTGCCAGCGCCCGGCGAACCAGTTCGGCATGAGTATCGTGGCGCGTGGCTACCACGATTAGGTTAACGTCCTGATCCTCCAACACCTCATTGGCGCCCGATACGCAATAGCGGAATCCGTATTTCTCTCCAACCTCCCGCGCCGATATTCCCGACGCCGTGCCGACTGTTTGAAACTTCGCCCCCGCTGCCTTGAAATTCGGCAGCAGATGCCTCTTGGCATAGCTCCCGGCTCCGATAAGACCAACGCTGATGACTCGCTCGGATGCGCTAGTGGTTTCGGGGGCAGCGAGGCGGATGCGCGTCTCAATCTCCCTGTCGGCCTCATAACTGAGGACAACGCCAAGGTAGGGTTCTTTAACTTCGCCGGTAATCAGCTGGTAGGCACGCTCAGCCTCCTCTACCGAAAATCTGTGCGTGACGAGTGGCGTGACAATCACACTACTTGCTGACACCAGATCCAGAAACGCTTCCAGATTGCGGCCTTCCGTCCAGCGAACATAGGAGATTGGATAGTCTTGACCGCGCTCTTCGTAGTCCGGGTCATAGCGCCCCGGTCCATACGACATGGAAATGTTCAGCGCCAGTTCTTTGTGGTAGTAGATATCCCGCGGCACATCGAGACCGACCAGCCCCACAGCCACCACGCGTCCTTTAAGCCGCGAGACCTCGCCGGCCATGGTCACCGGCTCGTTCGAAGAAGTGGCTGCGGTGATGATGACGCCGTCGGCGCCGCGACCGCGCGACCATTCCAGGACGCGTCTTTGGGCGTCGTCATTTGGAGTGCACGCCTCGTCCGCGCCGAAGTCGCACGCCAGCTTCGTCTTCTGTTCGTCAGGATCGATTCCGAAAACCCGGCAACCATTGGCCCGGAGCAATTGCACCGTCAGCTGTCCGATTAGCCCGAGGCCGATGACTACAAACGACTCCCCCAGCGTGGGGTTCGCGAGCCGCAATCCTTGCAGGGCAATCGCGCCCAACGTGCTAAAAGCCGCGCTCTCAAAGGCGACGTTATCAGGCAAACGCGCGCACAGGTTCTTTGGCACTGACAAGACTTCCGCATGCGACGCATAACCCGCGCCCGCACAAGCCACCCGATCACCGGGCCGAAATTCAGTTACGTCATCCCCTACTCCAATCACTGTGCCGGCGGCACTGTAGCCGAGCGCCGTCACTGATCCCAGTTTGGCGCGCACGGCGGTCAGCGTGCTGAGAACTCCTTCGTGCTGTGCTTTCTGAATCACCTGCCTGACCAAATCGGGCCGCTCCCTGGCTTTACCAAGCAGGCTCCGTTTACCCATTTCGACAGTCATGCGCTCGGTGCCGGCGCTAATCAGCGAAGCGGCTGTACGGACCATGACGCGGCCCCTCTGCGTGACGGGCGGCGGCACATCTGCGACTTTTAGCTGGCGTGTTCGTAGATCCTGTATGACCTGTTTCATATTTTAGGGGGCCAGCATTTAGGGAGCGTGCAACCCTTACCACGTTTTGCTAGCATGCCGCAGTTCACTTGGAGTGCGGCGCCTTGTTTGGAGTGCTGCGGCTTGACGCAGCTTTTCTTCATTTTTGGAGTGCTGCGGCTTGACGCGCTTTGATTCCTGAATTCAGTAACAGATTCATAAGCTAGCGCTTTCATGGCGGCGGTAATCGCTTCCCCCACAGCGGCGTCAAGCCGCCGCGGACCAAAAGCGGCGTCGAGCCGCCGCACTCCATAATCGCGGACGTGGAAACTACCTTCTTGCCTTTTTCCAGTCAAACATTCAAACGACTGTGGCCAACAAAGCAAGAGTTGGCGATCACTTTTGAACCCGACACACCCAAGTCCCCGGGGTGGCGCCGCCGCCTCGCGACCATCTGCCTGGTTATCTTCCTGTTAGCGATCGGCGTCAGACTATTTCATTGGCAAGACAATCGCCAGATCTTCCCGACGCTCTTTTCCGGCATGGTCGAGCATTACAAGTCGGATGCCCGTCCACTCCTCAACGGCGACGTCGCCGGCTTTATTACTGGTCCAGCCCCGCCGGGTGATGCCAACATTCTGACATACCCTCCCGGTTATTCCCTCATCCTCGGGGTGGTCTTCAAAGTGTTTGGGGAATCGGATGCAGCCATGCGTCTCCTTCAGATTCTCTGCGACGCCGCCGCGGCGGTGGTGCTTTTCCTGATCGCAGCTGAGCTGTTGCCAACCAGGGCCGCGGCAATCGCTGGGGTGCTGTCCGCCTTGTCGCCTCAACTCGCCTACTACTCGGTTATTCTCATACCCGACTCGCTGGCGACGCTGCCAATCCTGCTGGGCATCTATTTCACTGTCAGGGCGAGAAACAGTAACCGCATCCGCGACGTCGTGGCAGCCGGAGCGTTCGTCGGCGTGTCCTGTTGGCTGAGATCAAATACCTTGTTCCTCGCCCCGTTTCTGGCGGTCCTGCTTTTCCTCGTGATGGACCGGGAGCGACGTAGACGCGCGGCTTTGACCCTCGTGGCCGTAACCCTCCTCGTAATCGCGCCCATCACCATTCGCAACCTGGTAGTGTTTCATCATTTTGTTCCACTCTCGCTGGGCGTGGGCCAAATGCTCTGTTTCGGTATCGCTGATTTTGACAAGGAAAGGAAGTTTGGTTTACCCGGCACGGACATCGAAATAGTCAACGCCGAGGCAAAACTCTACAACCGCCCCGCACGCACCGGGTGGCTCTTTGGAGTCGATGGAATTCAGCGAGACCGGCACCGAACCGCCCAGGCATTGGCGGTGGTGCGAGCGCATCCGGTTTGGTTTGCGGGAGTCGTTCTGCGGCGAGCGGCGTCTATGCTCCGGCTCGAACGAGTCCACCGCATCGTCATCAGGCCTGGAGTTATGTCTCGGCTCGAACTACAGGGGAACGCCCAGCCAGCCTGGTCGAGCGCTCCCGCGGATTTACTCGCCCAAGGTTTACTCGACCAGCGGGCGCCGGTAAAAACCGAGGCGCAGCCTTCACTCTCGACCGACGGTCAAACTCTCAACGTTGACAGCGACGCGCCCGATCTCAAATACCAGATCGTGGCTAGCCCGATTGCGGTTCAGCAAAACACTGACTACCTACTCCGGGTTCCCATTTTTGTGGAGCATGGCAATGTCACAATTGATATCACCAATCCCGAGGGCACCGAGAGTTATGGATCTACGCCTATCCTTAATCCAGCTGAACGCCTGGATCCAAGCGATCAAACACCTGCCGTGCATCAGGTGCTCTTCGTTAGCCGCGGCACTGACCTGGTATCTCTCGTTCTAAAAAACGGGCGGAGGGGCGGAAAAACTTTGGTGAGACTCGGCACGCCTGAGCTATTCCGGCTGGGACCAGCTTCGTTTCTTTGGACCCGTTACATTCGAGTGCTTTTTCATTATGCTCAACTCTTCTTCCTAACCGCTTGGATACTGCCACTCGCCATCTTTGGTATCGCCCTGCTATGGCTGGCAAGACGAGGCCGGGACCTCCTGCTATTGCTGGCGGTACCTGCCTACTATGTTTGTTTCCAATCGTTCCTGCACACTGAGTATCGTTACGTGCTGGCTGCGCAACCCTTCCTCTATTTGCTGGCAGGCGTCAGCCTTTACTTTTCTTTGGCGCTCAGTTTGCGCCTTATTAGTAAGTCCGATGAGGTGAGGTCGTAAACACAACCACCGCCAAGACGCCAAGGACGCCAAGGCAAATCAGAGCAGCAAATTTGAAACACATCAACGAACTTCAGGACTCTATAGGGTAGGTCACTTCTTGGCGCTCTCGGCGTCTTGGCGGTTCAGGCGATCAGCCAGAGCGACAGAACCAACCAACCAACAATAGCAGCCAGGATGTGGTAGTCCCGAAAGATCTCCAGTGCCGGATCTGAGCCCATGCTCTGATTGTGGAGCGAATAGATGTAGCGGAAGATCGCATACATCACAAACGGTACGGTGTAGATCAGCGATTCCGTGTGGTGAATCCTGATCGTCTGTTCACTCATGGTGTAGAGACTGTAGGTCAGGATCACACAGGTCGCGGTAATCACAATCAGTTTATCCAGCAAGACCGGTTGATAACTGGCCAGAACTTTCCGGCTGCCGGTGCCGCCGTCGACAGACGCGTAGAGTTCGGCCCGACGTTTTGCGAACCCCATGAACAGCGCCACCATCAACCCACAGAGCAATAACCACTGCGTGGGCGCTATCCCCACGCCCGTGGTTCCCGCCACAATTCTCAACATGAATCCGCTCGCCAGGAGGAAGACATCGAGCAAAACAATGTGCTTGAGACCAAATGAGTAACCCCAGTTAATCAACACATAGGCTAACAATATGAACAGCACCCGAACCGAAACCACGTAACCCAAAACCAGGCCAGCCGTCCAAAGGACGATCATCAAAGCCATTGCCACCCCCGGCGTTACCGTTTTCGCCGCCAGCGGGCGATGTTTCTTTTGGGGATGGTTTTCGTCCTGGTCACGGTCAAGCAGATCGTTAATAACATAAACTCCGCTGGCCACGAGCGAGAAGGCCGCCGCCGACATCAGCACCCGCGTTAGCATCTGCTGATCGTGCCAGGCGTTAGCGAACAACATGCCCATGAAGACAAAACAATTCTTCACCCACTGGCGGGGCCGCATGAGCTTCAATAGATTGACGACTGTGTTCATTGGTACGAAATAGGCAGGCGTTTAGAGTACAAGCTTTAGCTTGCGGGTTGGGATGGCGGCAACCTAAGGTTGTACTCTAACGCCTGTATATCAACCCAGCTCCAGCATTCGTGACAGATCCGAGCTGAAACGATTCGTCGGGTCAACCCGCATTTTTATACGCTCCCACTCATTCAGTCGCGGATACATCATTCTAAAAACTTCCGGCTTGAGTCGCGGATTCTTCGCCAGGTAAACCCGGCCGCCGTGTTCCATAACGATCTCATCCAATCGCTCGAGAAACGAGAACAGCTCTGAATTAGTCACCGGCAAATCGATCGCCAGAGTATAGCCTTCCATGGGAAATGAGAGCAGCCCTTCACCCTCGGGACCAAACCGCTTCAAGACGCCCAGGAAGCTCGCCCGCCGGCTGTGGGCCAATTGCTCCAGCACTATTTGCAGACCACGACGGGCCGTCGATGGGGGAAAGACACATTGATACTGCACAAAACCTCTCGGGCCATAGAGGCGGTTCCAGTTGCCGACGCTGTCAAGCGGATAGAAAAAGCTCTCGTAGTCCGTGAGGAAAGGTGCCTCTGACCTTCCCTGCGACCAATAGTAGAACTGATTGAACGCCGAGCCGGAGAATGAATTCAAAAGCCCGGAGGGTAAGTCAAACTTGAGATTGAACCGCCGGCGAGGCTTCAGCTTCAAGGGTTCGTCGACCTTGCCCCTCAGCGCAGAAACGTCAGCATGATGGCCCCGCATGAGTACGCCACGGCCCATGGAGCGCCCGCTCGCCAGACAGTCGATCCAGGCCACGCTGTAATGGTCGTCGAGGGCCGGATCCTCGAGCATGGTCAATAGGCCATCGAGATCCAAAGCCCGGCGATGCTCGACAACCAGATACGCGGTCTTGATTGGGCGCAACTGGAAAGAAACCTCGGTGATGATGCCGGTGAGGCCCATGCCGCCAATGGTGGCCCAAAACAATTCTGAGTCTTGTTGCGGCGAACAGTGTTGGCGAGTGCCGTCAGCTAACCC
>DATKIS010000563.1:0-3153 GCA_035543975.1 Pyrinomonadaceae bacterium | reverse complement strand
GGGTGATAGACTTCGCCAGCCGGAACATCAAACCCTTCAGCCACGATCAGGAAGTGATGGATTAAGGCGTCCATGTGCGTCTTCATCGCAGCTCGATCCGGCAGCACCACTTTTGGGGCGTCCGCCTTCACCGAACCGGGTCTTAACCTGCCCAGGGCCTGCGTAACGATCTTGTGCGACTCTTTCATCTCGCGCATCCGCACCAAGTAACGGGCCCAAACGTCGCCATCGTGTTCGACCGGTACTTCGAAATCGTAATTTTCGTAGCCGGTGTAGGGATTAACTCGCCGCACGTCGAGGTTAACCCCACTGCCGCGCAGGCAGGGGCCAGACAGTCCCCAGTCGATGGCGTCCTCCGCCGAGATGCGACCGACGTCCTGAGTTCGCTTCCGAAAGATGGTGTTTCCCGTCAGCAGCGTATGAAACTCGCCCACGGCCTTAAGGAAGCCGTCCTGAAACTGCTGCACCCGGCGTTCAAAACCTGAAGGCAGGTCCATCATCAAGCCGCCGATGCGGAAATAAGAGGGAGTCAATCGCCCGCCTGACGCGGCTTCAATCAGGTTCAATATCTTTTCCCGCTCGCGGAAACAGTAGAAGAAGACGGTCATGGCGCCGATATCCAGCGCGTGCGTCCCCAGCCAGACCAGATGCGAAGCAATCCGCTGCAACTCGCACATCAGCACACGCACCGTCTGCGCTCGTTCGGGAATCTCCAGCCCCAGCAGCTTCTCCGCCGCCATCACGTAGGCAAGGTTATTCCCCAGCGGATTCAGATAGTCCATCCGATCAGTGATGACAATCCCTTGCTGATACTTCTTGTACTCAAAGAGCTTCTCCATCCCCGTGTGGAGATAGCCGATATCGGGAACTGCTTTCACCACCATCTCGCCGTCGAGCACCAGCTCAAGACGAAGCACTCCATGCGTCGAGGGGTGCTGCGGACCCATCGAAATCGTCATTTGGGTATCCAGCGGACGATCAACGATCTCAAACTGCGGCGGAATGACAACAGAGCTCATAGATTTGCCGATAAGTTAATAGGACCTATTGGTCCTATTTGCTTTTTCTTACTACTTCAATGAATAAGGCTCATATCCACGCAGCGGAAAATCCTTGCGTAGCGCATGGCCCTGCCAATCCTCAGGCAAAAGTATCCTTCTCAAATCCGGATGTCCGTCAAAGATGATCCCGACCAAGTCGAAGGTTTCGCGTTCGTGCCAGTTAGCTGTGCGCCAAACCCCGGTGACGGTGGGCACGTGAACATTGCTCTCGGCCAGCCTCACTTTTAATCGCAGCCGATGATGTTTGGTAGTGGAAAAGAGATGATAGTTGACTTCAAAGCGCGGCTCCTCTTCCACCCCCAGATCGACCCCGCACACGTCGGCGAGAAAATCAAACTTCGCCTCTGGCGCAGTCTTTAACGCACTGCACACGTCAACGATATGCAGTCGGGGAATCACCGCGGTTACTTCGCCGAAGGCTTCGATGATTTCGGTCACCCAATCCGGGTATGCACGCTGCAACGCCGCCAACAATTGCGACGGCGTTGATAGCTGGTTCGAGTCTGGAGTTGCCGGAACTGGCAAAGTGTTTTCCAAAATGTTCTCCGACATTTCTTCGTTTCCCAAGCCTGACGTCACGAACAAATCGGTGCCACAGCTACGAAGATCGGCGCCGCTCATGCCGCGAGGCGATGGAGTACGGTCGCGATGCGGGAAGCACATTGTTTGCGGAGGGCGATGATACCGTCGAGCCATCGGTGACCGGCAAGGTTCCCGGACCAAAGGCAGCACGAGCTTCTTCTTCCGGCACGTCGCGGCGGTCGCGGCTGGATTCTTTCATTACTTTGTCCTGCAACATCATGACCGCGTGGATCAGCATCTCGGGTCGCGGGGGGCAACCGGGAATGTAAACATCTACCGGAACAATCTTATCTACGCCTTGAACGATCGCGTAGTTATCAAACACGCCGCCGGAAGTGGCACAGGCCCCCATGGAGATAACCCATTTCGGCTCCGGCATCTGATCGTAAATACGGCGCAAAACCGGCGCCATCTTCCGCGAGACACGTCCGGAAACAATCATCACATCAGCTTGCCGCGGGCTGGCCCGAAATACTTCTGACCCAAAACGCGCCAGATCGTTTCGGGACGAGGTGGCGTTCATCATCTCGATGGCGCAGCAGGCCAGACCAAACGTTGCCGGCCAAAGCGAAGACTTCCGCGCCCAGTTGATTAACGAATCGAGCCGCGTAGTCAACACTTCCGGTAAAGCTTCGGCAATGATGTTCTCTAATCCCATGCAATTCCTCAGGCGGCCGTCCGCGTTTGAAACTTCCGCTTCTCCAGATCAGCTAGGGCGCGAGCTTCGCCCTCGGCTTCGCGGCGCGCGGTCTCGCCCCAATCAAAAGCGCCCTTCTTGATTACGTAGATATAACCCGCCAGTAGCAACGCTACGAACACCATCATCTCGACGTAGACGAGGTTGCGCAAACCATAGACCGGGCCGGCAAGTGTTTTGAAGACGACCGCCCAGGGAACCAAAAAAATAACTTCAATGTCGAACAGGATGAAGATCATCGCAATGAGATAGAACTTCACCGAAAATCGTTCGCGCGCCGTGCCGACGGGATCCTTGCCACACTCATACGGCATCATCTTAGTGCGCGTGCGTTTTCGCTGTCCGATAAACTGTGAAAGGATTATGTTGCCGACGGCGAAACCACCTGCAACGACGAACATCAGCAGGACGGGCAGATAATCGATGAGACGAAAAGTCATTTTTTAGATGCGCGCTCGCTTACTCAACTCTGGTGGCGGTCAGATCGATGCGCAGTTTGGCGCTTTCGATTCGGCAACCATCGAAACCCGATCAAACCACCTTCAGATTGAGAATCATTGTACAAGCCGAATCCTAGTCGAAGTGATCAGGGGTGTCAAGCAACGTTGCTATTGCGAAATTCGACAAAGAAATCTGTAATTGACCCTGCAAAAATGGCTGTGTTAAGTTCAATTCAGTTCTGAATCTTTATAAGGTTTTCCAGTCGCTACAGAATCATCTGATCGCCACCGGTTTAAGTATCGTGATAACTGGCTTTAATACTGACATAGAGCACAATGGTGTTGTCTACCATGTGCAAACAGAAGACAAGGG